>JAUIKP010000025.1 GCA_030430725.1 Nitrospiria bacterium | reverse complement strand
CACTGAATCTCAATATGACCATCAGGCCGAGACGCCTGAATCGCATTCAAGAGCAGATTCAAGAGTGCCTGTTTTAATAACGGCTCATGCCCTACGATCTCGTGAAGCGAGGCTTCCCACTGCCGCCGGATGGTCAGCCGTTTGACTCGAAGGGGATACGTGGCCAAGAGCTCCACACCATCCAACAGCCTGGAGAGATTTACGGATTTCCGATTTCCCTTTAACGGCGTACTTGCTGTTAAAAGATTCGAGACCAGTCCATCCAAGGACCGTATGGCCTGAAGCAATTGGTCCGCCAAGTCCCGACGTTCCTTGCCCGACGGTCGATCCCGTCCTAATAGCGTGGCAAACCATTCAATACTCGCCAATGGATTGCGAATATCATGCGCCAGTCGTCCAACCTGTTGTCCTATGGCCGCCAAGCGTGGTATCTGCTCCGCCCGTTCATCGTGCGCATCCTCTCCGTATTTGAGATAACGAACCGTTAGACTGGAAGGTTGCTCCAACCCTCCTAACGGACAATCCCAACAGGACAATCGACCTGCCTTCCACTTCCAGTCGGAAAAAGGGACCGATGGCCACCCTAATCTTGGCCAGAGATCCTGGACTTGCCAGTTCATCTTCTTCCAATCGATTCCTCCCATCAGCACTTGAGCTTCGTGATTGGCCGTCACAATCCGACCTTTGCGGTTGTAGAGCAAAGCGGGTAACGGAAGACTTTTCACCAAACGGTTGAGATGTTGATGCAATCGTTGCGTTTCCGCATATTTAGCCTCTAGGGCCAAACTGAGAGTTTCACTGGAGATCGTCGGCTCCGTGATAGAGTCGAGTGTCGGCCAGGGCAACTCCTTATTTCCCGTGGAACTAAACGCGATCATCGGTTTAGGATTTAATTGGGGCATCTGGTATCCTGGTTGGTGGCGTCTCTTTCGAGGACATCTCATCCAACACCGCCGTGGCGGCTGAACGAATGGTATGTTCCAATTCCGGAGAACGGGTTTGTAATTCCCGGATTTCAGCGAACAGTGCGTCCGCCTCACCGGACTTCCCCATGTATTCAAGCGAGGCCGCTAACCGATATTTGGCCCAGATGTGCAATGCCGGCGGCGCATCAAAGGCCAGAGCTTGATCGTACAGTTGCTGAGCTTCGACGTAGTCCCCCTGATCAAACATGGCATCCCCCAAACGGAGGACATCTGAAACCCGTGTGGGTTGACCGGACACCACTTGTCGGAGGTCTTGGACCACTGACTCCATCCGCCCGAGCGCTTGATAGGCACGAGCCCGATTCCGGAGCACATCGTGTTGCTCCACTTCTCCCTCCACATGTTGAAGAGCCGCCGAAAAAATTTTGATCGCTTCTGCGTATCGTTTGTCCGTGAGCGCTTCCAAGGCAAGGATGGTCTCCACCTTCCCTCGCCCCTGGCCATTGGGAAACTCCCTGAGATAGGAGGCCCCTGCCTCTTGCACCAAGGACCGATTATTCTGCTCTTGAGCAACCACCACCTGCCGAAGACGAATGTCTTCCCGAAGCGGACTGTTGGGGTACTCCTTTAAGAGTTGGTCATACCATTGCCAGGCTTCAGCCGGAAGATTCACTTGCTGATAGGCGTGCGCCACCATAAACAAACGATCCCGTTCCAATGGCACCAGCTGAAACGCATCTTGGTAGTCGGCGTGAAATTTAAGTAACGGCACCCAGGCTTTTCGATCATAGAACGAGCGAATCTGATGCTGTAACAACCGGGCGAGTCGATCCATTCCTGTCTGACGCCGCTCATCCGACGAGGCGACGACAATGAGGCGGGAATAGCTGTCAACTGCCTTAGCGTATTCCCCTAACGCTTGGTAGGCTTGCCCCATCCACACCAGACTGTCATCAACCACATCCTTCTCAAGGGCATGACTGAGCATACCGGCCGTTTCTAAAACATAATCCCATGAGAGAGAGATATATATCTCCAAATCATCAAACCGGTGGAATACTTTGGCCCAGTCCTCTTTGGCATGCTCCTGGGCGACAAACCCCACGACCCATCTGGTGAGCGCGGCCTGTCCACGTCGGCCAGGTTCCTGGTCCGGAAAATATTGTCGGGCTTGATCGGCAAAATACAAGGCGAGATACTCATGCCCGTCTTTCTGCAATTTTTCTGATATTTGGTTTAAAGCCATTCCGGCGGGTTTCTCATGCGGATGAAGATTCACGGTCAACAAAAACTTGGATATCGCCAGGTCCGGATTTCCAATAGTAAGTTCAGTTAATCCATATTGATACGATGAGATATCAGAACGGCGAATGAGTTCAGGCTTTTCAGCGTCCACCACCCGATACCAATAGTAGGCTTGCTTCCAGGCCTTAGCCATGGCCGTAGCATCCGCCAACCCTAATGCAGCCTTTAAGCGATGGCTACTCCACCTGGGTTCTTCTATCACCCGTCTCAGAATCAGCGCTGCCTCCAAATACTGCTTATTGCTCAAATACCCTAAACCGGCTTCCACCATAACTCCTCCCGCTAACGGATGATCGGGATAGGAGCGGAGAAAGTCTTCGAATATCCCGCTGGCTTCTGAAAACCATCCAGCCTCCCAATACACATTGCCCATGGCACATACGGCCCATGGGACATATACACTTTCAGGATCACTCGTTTTCATCGCTTGTAGACGCTCAATGCGTTGAAATTTCTCCCTGCCCGGTTCATCCAAAGGATCAGGAAGAGAGGCCATGAGCCATCGGGTCCCTTCTGCAAATTGTCCATCTTCCTGCTCGGTCAGATAGGCGGCAAACAGGTTTCTGGCTTCCAAGAGTTGTCCGGCGCGTAATGCTTCCTGTCCCTGTCGAATAATTTCCGGCATAACCATGTCGCGGGAAACGTACCAGGAAAATTCAGAGCAAGGGGCGCCGAAAACTATGCTGGGGAAAAGAACACACGACAGGGCAATCCACGTAAATTTCCTCACTGTTGGTATCTGCTCCAATCTGATAAACCTATTCAGCAAAAATTAGACCGGAGTCGTTCTTGCCGATGACAAAAAATCGACAACCGGATTTTCATTGAAAAACCAGGAAGTTTTGCAAGGACGACGACGGACGGACAATATTGCCGCCGTCAAGGAGTTGACGGAATGGTCAGAACCTCAGGCTTGTTGGAAAAGGGATGGCAAGAACAGGAGAGGAAGGCCGGCGTCCTCGATCGTTACACGTCAGCCAGATCTTCCGATGGGGTGGCACGTTGAGCGACCACTTCGGCCAGGGATTTCTTTTTTAACTTTTCAATGAGGGTGGTCCGATTGATTTGCAGAAGACGAGCCGCTTTACTTTTGACCCAATTCGTTCGCTCGAGAGCTTCAAGAATCAACCGGTTTTCAAACTCCTCAACCGTTCTCGAGAGGTCCATCCCGGCCACGGGAATGGCCGCAGGCATGGTGGGGAGATGAGAGGAGGGTAAACGCCGGATTTTTTCCGGCAAGTCTTCTGGGGCGATCACCCCACGCCGTTTCAAGATAGCAATCCGCTCAACGATATTTCCGAGTTCACGAACATTTCCCGGCCAGGGATATTCACATAAGAGACTCATCGCATCATCAGCCACTCCGGTCAGTTCCGCTTTCCGGCGATCATTGAACATGGCGATGAAGTGCTGGAGTAAGAGTGGGATATCCTCGACCCGTTGCCGGAGAGGAGGAACAAGAACCGGCACAACGTTTAACCGATAAAACAAATCTTCCCGAAATTGTTTCGCCGCCACCAGGGATTCAAGATCCTGATTGGTGGCCGCAATGACACGAGCATCCGATTTATACGTTCGAGTCCCCCCTACGCGTTCAAACGTTCGCTCCTGTAGGACACGAAGCAGTTTGACTTGGAGCGGAGGACTGAGATCTCCAATTTCATCGAGAAAAATTGTTCCTCCCGTCGCCAGCTCAAATCGCCCGATCCGCGAGGCGACCGCTCCGGTAAACGCACCTTTCTCATGACCAAACAATTCACTTTCCAATAACGCCTCGGGAATCGCTCCACAATTGACCGGAATCAGGCTTCCCTGGCGACGGGTGCTATGACAATGAATAGTTTGGGCTATTAATTCTTTGCCGGTTCCACTTTCTCCTAAAATAAGCACGGTACTATCGGTATCCGCCACGCAATCGATCAGCTGAAACACTTCTTGCATCACCTGACTGGAGCTAATAAGTTTTCCTAAACTAAATTGGCCCTTGACGGTTTTTTTCAATTCAACATTCTCGTCTTGAAGACACTTGACCCGTAAGGCACTGGCAAGAGTGGCACTCAGCACATCAATGGAAAACGGTTTAGAGAGAAAATCAAAGGCACCAGCCTTAATCGCTTTCACCGCCATCTCAACCGACCCATATCCCGTCATGACGATCATGACCGGATGATGCGGAAGCTGCGTCATGCGCTGAACTAATTCGATGCCATTGATGTCGGGGATCATCACGTCGGTCAAGACAATATCAAACTCGGAGGACTCAGCAAGAACCAAGGCATCGCCCCCGGATTCGGTGTCTACAACCTGATGCCCCTCATCCTCAAGTTGCAACTTGATGGACTCCCGCACATCGACCTCATCCTCAACCAGCAGGATCCTGGCAACCTGCTTCGCGATACCTGATCCAGCAGAATCAAACTCATCCATGAATGGCCTCCCTCTCAGCCCAGGTAAACACACATCCCGTTGACCCGGTTGTGCGGTGAAGGAACATAGCTACCCCATTTGACGGGGAAGGTCAAGGGTTGTCTTCTAATTTGCACCAATTGTTGCCGGATCCCTTCCCCTCGTACTGAATTTCAGAAGAAGACCCTGAAGGTCAATGAACGGACAACGCCGTCTGTTTCAATGGTATATTTAAGAAAAATCTTACACGTTCCGACAAAGATACCTAGAGAAACACGGGATAAACCTCTGACGTACGAGCTGGACTATCCATGGATACCCCACATCTTCCACAACCTGCCCCGATGCCGATATTCATTCTCTTTGATACCCAAACCGGCTATCTCTATGGTCACCTTTTTGCGACAGGGCCGGAAGATCCTTTTCTTCAGGAAGTGATTGACTGGTGGAGCCACTATTGCTCGAACAGCCCTATTGGGGTGGATTACCCCGGTGTGACCAAGCACCCGGAATTGGCCAGCAGCCCGGCCTCGAATTAATCAGGGCAACACCGTCCAAATTGCCAAGCCGGCCCGGAATACCAACATCAGTCCTGTCAGGTGGATGACCACAATACTTGCATTGGCTTCCGTCTGGTCAATGGCATTGCCGGATGGAAGGTCTTGCGGAAAAAACCCTCCGGTCAAGGCAGAAAATCCCAATGCCCGTCGATTGGTAATGAAGACGGCTACATAGTCCTTCACGATACTCTTCACCAAGAACTCTCCGGCTCCCCAGGGGTCTCGTTTCCAACGACCAAGATCACTTTGAAACCCGTAGACCGCCTGTCGACCCTGAACGATAATCATTCTGGGCGTGACCGTTGCAGTAACCACTTCCTCCGTCGAGGAAAGATCCATTTCCACCCACCGTTGTAACCGCCCTGAAAATCCAAGCAACCGTGTGGTTGTCTGAACATATCCCGTCACACCTTTGCTTTCCACAACCAGGACCTCTTCTCCCGACGCTAACACTTTCCCGGCAATTCCCTCACCGGACGTGATACCAAACAGCTGTCCCCTTACTGACGTGATGGTAACCTGATCAGTGACAATGTCTTGCGGCCAGACTTGGTGCGGCCAAACGGCTAAGCCCCATAACACCATCATGGCGACCATGCGCATGCGCATAGACCTCATTTGCTTGACGGCTACCGATAGTCCCAAGGAATTCCATGCTCCCCCGCCATGATGGGACCCAAAATCAACTTCATTAGTTGCGTTCCATTTCCCTGGGTTCCCCACAAGCCAGTCAAACTGATGAGAAATTCAAATTGGGAGCGGTCAGGAAGCCGTGTATATGTGAGCCCGAGCGAAAAACATCGACAAGGATTTTGATATAGCCCGACCACATCCCATTCGGCAGTCTCTCCTGTTCGGAGGTCATGATACCACTTGCTGCCTAAAGTCACCCCATACGGCAACCGCACTCCACCTCCAGTTGTCAGATAGAGAATTTCCTCGGCCGGAGCCAACACCTCATTAAACGACACGGGGTTCCAAATATCTCCCCGGCGGACTCTCGTCCCCGCTTTCGTGTAACGCTGCCCTACCGTCATATACCACGTTTTTCGGCTTTGGATGAGCACGTCGGTATTCATCTGAGAGAAATATTTTTTGTTCGGATCGTAGAACGCATCCACCTTCACATTGAAAGCCGAGATGAATGCTGAGGAATCGACCGGTGAATGAAAATGCCCCCGTGTCCAGATATCTGAAAAACGGGAGGCCAAGGGCGGAGGATTGGCCACATGATAACTTTGAGCAAATAACAGATCCAACCAGGTATTGGATTTTCCGCCACCAATTTGGCTCAATCGATTTTTCAATGAATAGGTCACCAGACTCTTTTGAATCAAATCATCCACCGCATCGATTTGGACTAATTCCGCTTGTTTCGTCTGTGGCACATACTCATAAATCACATTCGGTTGTATTGAATGGCGGATCCAATTCCCATCGCCGAGAGAAAACCGTTTCGAGACATTCGAGAACAATTCAGCTCCCACCCAAAACGTTTCACGATGTTGCGCTGATTTTTTCGTGAGCCCCCGCGTATAACCCACCTCACGAAATTTCACCTGAGGACGAAATCCCAACGTGTGCCCAAAATGGAGCCCCTCCATCGACAATCCCGGCAATATATCAATACGACCCACATTGAATCCCGTCTTTCTGTAAAATTGCACTGCGGTCGTTTCGGCCGTCAGCAATATGGGACTTCCCAAGACACTGGGGTTCACGAAGCGATGCCCGATTTCAGGCAACCGCTGAAAGGTCGAATCGCCGCCTTCACTTAACGGCTGAATATATTGACCCGATAGATACAGTGCCCCATGATCCAGTCGTTGTAAAAGAGTGAGATACGACTCTTGACTGGGCAAAGCCCGTTGAGTCCCAGAACTGCTGAAGTTTTGCAAAACCGTTCGATCACTGGAAAAATTGGCGCGCATACGTAAAGACAAATTAGGGTTGAATTGCTGAACATGAGCCCCTCGAACTTCGGCTCGTCCACGATTTTGCTGGGTATCATAGAGCGAGCGAACCAACCATTCTCCCTTTGTGAGCCGGTTCCACGCATAGCGATATTCCAGATCCGCACCACCTCCACGCTCCGTTAATATTTGGGGGGAAATGGTTACATCATTACTGGGGTCGATGGCCCAAAAATACCCCTGCCGATACTGGTAACCGAATTTCGTATTGTATCCTGTCGTAGGAAATAAGAATCCGCTTTTTCGAGAAGCGCCCAGCGGGTATCGAAAGGTGGGAAGCGGGATCACCGGCACATCGTTGACATTGAACCACACGCCTTTACCAAACAAACTGTCTTCATATTCCACATCCATATCATGAAAGTTAAATCGCCAAGCTGGAATCTCGCCATTCTTCGCATCACAATTCGTAAAGGAGCCCTCTTTGACCCGATAATGGGTTTCGGAAAACCGCTGAAGCCGTCGCCCCGTCACAAAGGAATTCTGCTCCTTGAGAAAAATATTGCCGTTCGTGATCACACCCGCTTCCGTATTGAGATTGAGCTCAAGCTCCTCCGCCCAGATATCGGTCTTCACATCCCGTAAATGCACATGCCCACGCGCCATGAGAAGCCCCGTGAGCTTTTGAAGGGTGGCTTCATCCGCATTGAGATGAATGGGTCCACGTGTGATATCCACAGCTCCCGTAGCATGATATTCTTCCCGATCTTTATCATATTCAATTCGATCGGCATTAATGGCGACCGGGACTGCCTGTGATGTTGGGTCGGCAGAGTCCTTCTCATCTGAAGAAGCTGCAGGAAGTTCCTCGGATTCCACAATGGAGACATCCGATTGCCCGAACACGATTCCTCCCCCTGCCAGTATCGTGATAAAGATAAATAAACCGAGCAACAAGCCATGAGGGCGGCGCGAGGAAACACGCCGGTCATCTCCCAGACTTGTACACGTCACGATTGAAAACCCGGCTGAGTGAGCCGATCGAGCACCTCCCCAACCAGAAATAACGACCCGGTCACACAGATCACGTCTGCGGGATTCGAGATGTCTTTGGCCCGACAAACAGCCTCCCATGAATCGGCGATTAGCCACGGCACCAGGTCTTGGCCATCAACGGCCTGGTTGAGCTCATCCACCGACGCCGCCCTTTCCATCCGTGGCTGGGTGAGAATCAGATGGTCAACAAGAGGCATGAAAACACGCAAAAATCCCTGAAGATTCTTGTCGCGCATCATCCCAACCACCAAAATGAGTTTTCGTCCGGCGCCATCATGAATTTGTGAGTGGAGAAAGTCAAATAAGACCTGTGCACTCGCAAGATTGTGCGCGCCATCCAGAATCAGGAGAGGATTCCGCTGCAGGATTTCTAATCGCCCCTTCCATCTCACGTTTTGCAAACCGGTCCGGATGGCCGACAACGAAATAGGGAATGTGCCATTGACGGCCGTCTCCAATAACGCCAAAACATTGGTCGCATTGACCATCTGATGGCGGCCGAGCAAATTCGTCTGTAGGCCCGGAATAGTCCATCGCGGCCCCTGATAGGTAAAAGTCGTTGGACTCGTTTCCAGAAAGGAAAACTCCTGGCCCATCCGAAAGCACGGCGCCTGCCACTTTCCGGCCTGGATTTCAAAAATCTGGAGAATATCGTTAACCATTGGTCCCAAAACGACAGGAGCCTTTTGTGTTATGATGCCGGCCTTTTCCCTCGCAATCATGTGCAGAGAGTCCCCCAAATAGGCCTCATGATCGAAACTAATTCCCGTGATCAAAGCGCCAATGGGACTCAACACATTAGTGGCATCAAACTGTCCGCCCATTCCGACCTCTACCACCGCAATGTCCACGTGTTGATGGCTAAAATGTAGAAAAGCCAGCGCGGTCGTAAATTCAAAAAAGGTGAGTGTGGTGAGGGGATTGGCAGTTCGCCGCAATTGCTCGGTCAGGGCACAGACCGATTCTTCCGAAATGTCTGTTCCCTCAACCCGTATGCGCTCCCGGAAATCAATCAAATGCGGTGAAGTATAAAGACCCACCCGATATCCGTTCGCTTGAAGGATACTGGCCACCATAGCTGAGGAAGAACCCTTCCCGTTCGTGCCGGCAATATGAAGGGTAGGATATCGGCGCTGGGGATTCTCCAGCCGGGCAAGTATATCGGTAATAGCTTCCAGGCCCAGCTTGATTCCAAACCGGTGCAAGGAGAAAAGATAGTCAAGCGTTTCTGAATAGCTAGCCACAGGAATCGAAACTGGGCAGGAGATCGTAAAGGGAAGGGGACTTCGTATCAATAATTACTAAAACGTATGGCTCTCACCCTGATTGGGATAGCTCATCGTCAAGGTTGCCGAGATCCACGGGGAATAATGAGAGTCGGAACTTTCGGCGATTACCCCGAAGGGGAAGAGCCTGCTGTGACGCAATGTGCCAGCAAGGTTTCCAGGGTTGCCTTGAGAAATTTTCGCTCCACGATATGATCAACCATGCCATGTTCCAACAAAAACTCAGCACGTTGAAAGCCTTCTGGCAAATGTTCTTTGATCGTTTGTTCTATGACCCGCGGGCCGGCAAATCCAATCAGCGCCTTCGGTTCCGCTAGAATGATATCCCCTAACATAGCGACACTGGCAGTGACCCCCCCAAAGGTCGGATCCGTTAACAGGACCACAAATGGAATTCGAGCCTCTTGTAATTTTGCCAAGACAGATGCCGTTTTCGCCATTTGCATCAGGGACAAAGTCCCCTCTTGCATTCGTGCCCCACCGGAAGTCGTGACTAACAAAAATGGCCTATGCTCGGTCAATGCGTGATCGATTGCACGACAGATTTTCTCGCCGACCACCGATCCCATGCTGCCACCCATAAATGAAAAGTCAAAAATTCCAAGCGCCACAGGTTTGCCGCCAATCTGACACCGCCCGGTTAGAACCGCTTCTTTTTTCCCTGTTTTTTCTTGAGCCTTTTGAATTCGTTTGCGATACGGCAATGTGTCCACAAACTCTAGGGGATCCTCCGGAACTAAATCTCCATCCCATTCCTCGAATGATCCGGGATCCACAATCAATTCCAATCGCTCACCAACCGATAGCGGAAAATGGTATTGGCATTTTGGACAGACTTTTAAATTTCGCTCAATCTCACGTTTAAAAATAATAGCGCGACACACTGCGCATTTAACCCACATCCCCTCCACGATTTTAATGGACGTACCCTCGGAATCCGTGCTTTTATTCCGTTTAAACCATCCCATAAATCAGTCTACCCTTAAGTTCCTTCATGAACTCATCGCACGCGAACCTAGAAACGGATCTGGATGAGAAAAAGATAATACAGGGAAGGCAGGAGAAGAACACAACAAAGGATTATGAACTCCGACACAGTCAACTATCACGACATTACCATAGGGAGGTTGAACCGGCAAGAAATCAGTCAGGAAAGACGCCTCTATGGGGGACCCGTCGCAGAAAAAGGAAAAGACGCAGGAGATCAGCCACCCCTTGCATGCATTTCCAAATGTGGATCTTGTCGCAATCGTTCTATCTCAATGTACCGGCCACGACCGCTGACCTGTTCAAGCTCTTTGCGTTCTTCCGCCCCGCGATCTTTTCGGGTTTCCCAGACAGACTGCAGCACGGAGAGAATATCTTCTCGTGATCGTTCCATTCGAAGAAGCTTGCGAAGATCAAGACCCGTTTTGGCATACAAGCACAAATACCACATCCCGTCAGCCGTCAACCGACTTCGATCACATGTCGAACAGAAAGGCTCGGTAGTGGAAGAAATAATACCAAATATCGTGCCATCTGATAGCCGAAATCGTTGCGCAGGAGCCGAACTGACCTCCTCCACAGGCTCGACCAAACCATAATACTCACCAACTATGTTCAAGATCTCTTTCCGGGAAAGAACCTTATCCACCGACCAATCGTTGGCTCCGCCTACATCCATATATTCGATAAAACGCACTTCTCCATTGACCTGCTTGCCGTATTCAAGCAAGGAAATGACTTCATCATCGTTGTACCCCTTTATGGCGACTGTATCCAGCTTCAATCCTGTGAACCCGACCCGTCCCACGGAAGCAATGCCTTCCAACACCCTGTCTAACGTATCACGGCGGGTCAGCGCTTTGAACCGCTCGGGCTTCAACGTATCCAGACTCACTGTGACCCGATGGAGCCCGGCATCGAAAAGAGCCTGCGCCTGTTCACTCAACAACACCCCATTGGTGGTCATCGCAATATCGCGAATCCGAGAGTTTTGACGAAGCATTTTAATCAGTTCCGCCACATTATTGCGTAATAGGGGCTCGCCTCCGGTAATACGGACTCGATCAATCCCACGGTCGGAAAACAACTCCGTAAGGAAGGCGATTTCTTCAAACGTCAACAGATTTTCCCGAGGAAGCCACACATAATTTTCCTCCGGCATACAGTACTGACACCGTAAATTGCATCGATCGGTCACTGACACCCGCAAGGATCGTAAGGGACGTCCCCAGACATCTTTGACTGCATCCGGTAAAGTCACGGCTCCCTCCCATTCATTATGGGTGTTCCTCCACCCACACTTCGCCCTCCGGCGTCGTTTCCATTTTCCAGATAGGAGTAATTTTTTTGAGTTCATCGATACACCATTGGCAAGCCTTAAACGCATCGGCACGATGTTCAGCCCCAACGATGATCAGCACGATATTTTCACCAATTTCAATCGGACCATAGCGATGGAGGACCAATGCCTCAATAATGGCAAAATCACGAAGTGCCTGTTCTCGGATTTCTTTGAGTTTTTTCTGAGCCATCCCTTCGTAGTGATCAAAACTCATGGAACTCACATCTCGACCCTTGGATCGATCACGAGCTGTACCCAAAAACATGGCAACACCCCCGATTCGACGGGACCGGGACCGCACCCGATGCAACTCCTCATCAATGGAAAAATTTTCCAACTGCACCCGAACCAGCATACTTTCTTCTAATTCAACAGCCATCGGATTGCCCTTTCTGCTGAGCTTCTACATCACCTGATCCTCCCGCAAAGGGAGGCAGTAATGCAACCTCATCTGCCGTGTTCAGCACCGTGTCCCAATGAACAATTTCTTGATTCACCGACACCAGCACTTTTTTCTTTTCGAGCAATTCACCTACCTGAGGATACTCTCTCCGTATGGTATGAACCAGATCCTTGACCTGGTCACCCTCGGAAAAGGCCACTTCTAAATCCTTGCCGTCAGGAATCATGGTCTTTAACATCCCGAATAATTTAACCTTCACAATTTACAACTCCCAGGATCAAGCTCGAAGAAGAGGCATCATCCTTCCTATTCGCTTTTTTGCACACGGACATACGTTCCTGACTTTCCTCCGGACTTTGAAACCAGGGCTATCTCTCCAAACTCCATGCCTTTATCTACCGCCTTACACATATCGTAGATTGTCAGTGCTGCCACGGAAACAGCTGTCATGGCCTCCATTTCCACTCCGGTATTTCCGTTGGTTTTCACCGTTGCGACAATCGTAATCACACACCGTCCATCGGAATTTGGCCGGGAGTCTTCTTTGAAGTCAACATCCACCCCTGTGAGAAGTAAAGGATGGCACATCGGGATCAGATCCGGAGTCCGTTTGGCCCCCATCACGCCAGCCACTTGAGCCACGGCCAGCACATCACCCTTCGCAATCCGACCTGCGTGAATTTTTTCAAGGGTTTCCGGCAGGACAAACACTTTCCCCTCTGCCACCGCTACACGCTCGGTGGGAGGCTTGTCCGTCACATCCACCATGCGAGCCCGTCCGGACTCATTAAAATGCGTAAGATTTGCCATCATCAAAAATAATCAAATATAAAAATTTCTCTTGAAAATCAGTAAATTATAAAGACAGAGGAAAAACGACGTCAAGCAAAACATCCATCCTGAATGCTCTCTTGACAGCCAAGCTCATTTCACTTATAGACAGTCGTAACACCATATTATTCAGTGAATTTTTCCCATGGACTCCCCCGCTATCACAGCCAACCCTACTCTCGCCAACAAAAAGTTGGGCCTGCTGCTCTCAACCTCACCCGAACATCCCAACGCAGATTCCGTCTACCACCTCTCAAAAACCGCCCTAGCGAATAAGGTGGACACCTATTTGTATTTCATTGATGAGGGAGTCAAAAACCTCGAAGACCCCCGATTTTCCGAGTTGGCGAAGAACGGACTTAAGCTATTTGTGTGCGCCTATGGATGCCAACAACACCACATCGCAACCGACGGGTATGGCAAAGAAGTGACCTTTTGCGGCTTGGTTATCCTCTCAAACATCATTGACGGGTGCGACCGTTTCCTGGCGTTCAATTAACTTCCCGCCCCAATCGCTTCTCTGAGCCTCTGCCAAATGGGACAAAGCCCCCGACATTCGAGGCAAGGATTCTCGGACCAAAAACACAACAAGCCTTTTCTTCCTTCACTAACCTCAGAACTGGCCAAATTTTCAGTGTGGATGCCATTTTCATAAAATTTTTCCAGCCGGGGCTTTTGAAACAAGGATCGTCCACCTTTCATACTCATGCGTACAATCACAACTTTTCGATTGAAACTTAACCAGCCAGACGGTACAGTATGCAACCCAGACGGTACAGTATAAATCAATGTTAACTTCAACCCGCCATTTAATTCTTGAGACCGCCATAGACCTATTGGGACGAAATGGCGTCAGCGGGTTGACCCTCGAGCATGTCGCTCGAGAAGCCGGAATCAGTAAAGGTGGCTTACTCTACCATTTTGAAGGGAAGGAACAGTTACTCGCGGGGCTCATAGAGTTACTCATACAGGATTTGGATCGCAAACAGGTTGAAGAATTTCTCACCAGCTCCATTCATGAAGAGCATCCCGACATGGCTCTTGGCCAGGAGATTATCGAAAACCCCGTCCATACGCGATCCCTTCGGGGAGAAGAAATTGCCTCCATTCTCATGGCGGCATTTTCCATCAATCCCCATCTCCTCGAACCCATTCGAAAGCGGTACCAAAATTGGCAGAGCATTTTTCTGGCAAATACCATCGATCCAAGTCGTTCCCTACTGGGGCGTCTGGCTGTCGAAGGGCTTTGGTTTTCCGAGGCCCTAGGATTAGCGCCACCCACGCGCGAGCAACGAGCGACATTTGTTTTGGAGATCCAATCTCACACACAATCAGGAGCACCCATGAGAGACCAGTCCGCAACCACCATACCCACACCGCCTAATGATGCCTTCACCGAACTAGCTTCCTTTAAGTCACATGTGGAGGAACTTGAACGACAAGCGTATCAACCCACCCAAACCTCTGCGCGTGCACTGTTAGCCAAACAAAACCCGCAAGGGTTTTGGCAGGGCGATTTGACTGCAGACACAACATTGGAATCCGACTACGTGTTGCTCTTACTCTGGCTCTATCCACCAAAGAACGGTGTGTGGGAACCCAGAATTCAGACCAAAATACAGGAGGCCATACGCACCATCCTTGACCGGCAACTTTCAGATGGTGGGTGGAACATTTACACGGAAGGACCGGCCGAAGTAAACGCCACGACCCGTGCATACGTAGCGCTTCGAGTGGGTGGCTATGATCCCGACGAACCTTTAATGCAGCGTGCCCGCGAATGCATTCTAGCCCTCGGAGGTCTTCAAGCAACCAATAGCTACACGAAGAATAATCTGAGCATGTTTGGTCTCTTCCCAAGGAAATACACCCCGAGTGTTCCGCCTGAACTCGTCCTCATCCCCGGGAATGTCTTGTATGAAATTTCATCGTGGAGTCGGGCCATCGTTGTCCCCCTCTCCATTCTTCAAGCTTCCGGGGTTCAACGCAGCGTGCCTGGGAACTGGACCGTTGACGAACTCATGGTTCCCAACCGGAAACTCAGGTTCCCGAGAAAAGATCCCTTTTCTCTCATGTTTCATCAAGTAGACAAGATATTGAAAATCTGGGAAAAACGGGGATTTAAAGATATTCGCGCCAAGGCGATTCGAGAAGCAGAAAAGTGGATGTTAGACCACATGCGGTTCACAGATGGATTGGGAGCGATTTTTCCCGGAATGATGTATGCCCTCATGGCGATGGATGCCCTGGGCTATGAGCGGGACCACCCGGACTTTATTGATACACAGGGCCAGCTTGAAGGGCTCATTCTTGAAAAAGAAGATGCTCTGCAGTTTCAGCCAAGTTTATCCCCGGTATGGGATACCGCCATCTCAATGTTTACGTTAGGAGAACTCGGTGTTGGTGAACCGCAAGCCATGCAGCGGGCAGCCGACTGGTTATTAAGCAAAGAGATTCGCCGAAAGGGAGACTGGTCGATTAAACGACCGGATTTACAACCTGGAGGATGGCCCTTCCAATTTGCAAACGAACT
>JAUIKP010000502.1 GCA_030430725.1 Nitrospiria bacterium | reverse complement strand
TGGCAGGGATCGCAATGAGGGTTCCGATAAAAGCCATCAGAGAAAGGGTGATCATGCCGAACCAGATTTCCCTGGGAACCCAAGACTCGGCAAACTGAATGATTTGATCAATCATGGCTGATAATGATGCCTCACAGATATTAAGTAATCATACGAAAAATGCGTTAGGATAAGGTCCAATTGTACTCTGAAAAATGTCCACTTTATAATGGCTCAATAGTGTCTGGGGTTTGCAACGATGATGAATGAGTGAGGCATGATGGTACAGTACTGGTTGTTCAAATCAGAGCCGACAACATTTTCCATTGATGATCTGGTCAAGGCTCCCTGTAAGACCACATGTTGGGAGGGCGTACGTAATTACCAGGCTAGAAATTTCCTGAAATCCATGAATGTTGGGGATTTGGGATTTTTTTACCATAGCAATACGGACCTTCCCGCAATAGTGGGAATCGTTAAAGTGGTTAAGGCCGCTTATCCTGATTCTTTTGCATTTGATTCAAAGAGCCGATATTTCGACCCGCGTAGTTCTCAGGATGCGCCCCGTTGGTTCCTTGTGGATGTCCAGTTTGTCAAAAAGTTTCCTCAGGCCTTGCTTTTGGATCGGTTGCGAACCGTAAAGGGATTAGAAAAAATGGAACTGCTTCGTAAAGGTTCCCGGCTCTCGATTCAACCAGTGCGTCCGGAGGAGTGGCAACGGGTGTTGGATTCTGTTCAGAACAATACAAAGCACTCCTCAAACCCAAAGTAGACCCTCAGAGGTTTTCTAACGGTTGGCGGAAATTTTTCTTCTCTTTTTTCTGGTTAACGGGGATCATTCTCTCTGGGAAACACCTGGAGAAACGGGTGGATGGTGACTTCCTGAAAAACCCCATGAAGGGTATAGGGATCATCCTTGGCAAACGCTTGGACTTCTTCGAGTGAATCTGCTTCAACCACGATTAAGCTTCCTGTTTTATCGGTCAGAGGCCCAGCCAAAATAACTTTGCCTTGTTTCGCCCATGCTTCAAGTCGTTTGAGGTGGGCTTCTCGATAGAGGGAACGTTTTTGCGCCCCTTCAGGACCATCTTTACCGAAGATGACGAATTTCATGCTTTTTTCTCGTTCCGTTAGCGAGGCCGAATCAATGGCCTCTTTTCTACGATGGGCATGAGTTTCATATCAAAATCAAAAGACAGCCGTATGGGTATTTTGCGTCGGAAGCCTTAGCCGTCTAAGAGTGGGCTTGAAACGAATAGGCGAATGCGCGGCAGGTTTATAAGTTAGGGTCTTCTATGGGTTGTCTGTTCGCATATCCGCTGTCGATATCATGCCACCAGCGAACCTGTTTTTCTCCGGATTTCCAACATAAAAATACCAGGCGGCCATCAAGCAGATATGGGAAATCACATAATCCAATTTCGACATCTTTGATTACCACCCCGAGTTCCTGAATGGCATGAAGGCTCCCATTGATGTCTTGTAACCCTTTGATATATTGGACCCCCATGACGGTTCCTCCTCCAGATGAGGCCTGGGCGCTGGCTTTTTTGACTTCTTCCCTCGTGTCCATAAGTATTTGTCGTCCAGCCTTAATATTGTCCCAAAATTGTTCCAGCTCGGGGATTAACCCATTGGCTTCGGAAAGGGTAAAAATCCGTTCACTGGAAAAGGGGAAACCTGAATCAGACATGTGAGAGGACCCTTCCTTGTTGACTTTCAATTACCATTATAATGGTTTAACATAATAAGATTCAGGGTGCCAACCATGAGCGATTGGGTTGATGTTTCGATGAGTGGTGAGGGGAAAAATTTAAGTTTCTTGTCGCAACTTCCGAAAGGAGCCTATTGACAAGTTGTTCAATTGTGAGATACATATTTAATTAAGACCTGCCCATTTGATAGCAAAATCCATTTCCGCCACGTAACTTCTCGGACTTCACGTATTATTTCAACTCGTAGATAGGACAACACGGGTGGTTTTGACAAGTGTGGTTCTTCAGTTTCTCTAAACATTCTTCCTAAATACACAACAGCGGTCTTAATTTTTTAATTTTATAAAGTGTGGCGTGGTTCCCTTTCCGTGAATCGCCAAAATTTGCAGCGCACAACCCAGATGAAAATGTTCGTATTCTTTCCACCCCTCGTAACAGGCTAAGCCCACGAGAAAACCCTACCGGTTAACAAATGGAGTAACCTAATGTATCTTGCGGAATTGAAGCAAAAGTCCATTGGAGAATTAAATGAAATTGCGCGGGACCTAAAAATCGATGGCGCGCCAAATTTGCGCAAGCAAGAGCTGATTTTCTCTATTCTTCAAGGGCAGAGCGACAAGAACGGAGTCATTTTCGGAGAGGGAGTCCTGGAAACTCTGTCAGATGGATTTGGATTTCTCCGGGCCCCGGATTCCAACTACCTGCCAGGACCTGATGATATTTATATTTCTCCGTCTCAAATCCGACGATTTAATTTGCGAACCGGTGATATCGTCTCGGGGCAGATTCGTCCGCCTAAGGATGGAGAACGGTATTTTGCCCTCTTGAAAGTCGAAAAAATTAATTATGATGAGCCTGAGGTGCAGCGGGATAAAATTCTGTTCGATAATCTCACTCCGTTATATCCTGAAGAGCGGATCAACCTGGAATTTGATCCTGAAGAGTATTGCACAAGAGTGATGGAGCTCACGACGCCCATTGGCAAAGGGCAACGGGGATTGATTGTCGCGGCTCCCAGAACCGGAAAAACCATGCTTTTGCAGGCCGTGGCGCGGGCCATTATTGCGAATCAACCCGAAATTGTCTTGATTGTCCTCCTGATCGATGAACGACCTGAAGAAGTCACCGACTGGCAGCGCCAAGTCAAAGCCGCCGAAGTCATTAGCTC
>JAUIKP010000501.1 GCA_030430725.1 Nitrospiria bacterium | reverse complement strand
TATTTCCCCATCTGGGCCCTGGGTATGTACCGGAATGTAAAAATGACCGGGGAATCAAGGGCCGATCAATTACGAAAGGCCGCACAAGTGGCCAGACGCCAGAGCAAGCTTGTGTAATTTCGATCCTGAACGCTCCCCTTCACCTTTTGCATATTTCCCGTTCCCCAATAATGGCAGGAGCCTCCTCTGACCAGAATCGTCATACTGACTGCAACCAGTGTAGAGTTTAACGCAGTTGGCCGGGTTCTTCCCCGTGCGCGGTCTGCCGATTGCCCAGGCTATGCCGGACTAGAGAGTCAGGGCACTTCACCCCATGTCTTGTTAGTGAAGACGGGAATAGGTCCAGATAAAGCCGGAACCGTTACTCGGCAAATTTTAGAGAGCGAAGCATGGGATGTCGTCATTTCGACTGGTTTTGCCGGTGCTCTCAATTCTTCCCCAATTGGATCCCTGGTGATCGGTCAAGAGGTTCTGTCGGGAAAGTCTACTGAGATGTTGTCTGTTTCTGCCCTCCAGCGAATTGTGTGCCATCCTGAGTGGGTCAAGGCGGCATTAAGGGTCTCAATGGGGGATAGATGCCTTCTTCAATGTGGCCGGTTTGTGACGACGGATCGAGTGCTTACACAGGCTTCACAAAAACGTATGTTGGGGGAACGGACCGGAGCGATGGCTGTAGATATGGAGAGTGGAGCCATTGGGGAAGTGGCGAAGCAGTATGGGTTCCCTTTTCTGGTTGTTCGTGCGATTTCTGATGATATTAACGATGATTTGCCAGTAGACTTCAATAAGTTTCTCAAGCCATTTGGGTGGGTTGGAGGTGTAGGACAGGTGTTATCCTCACCTCGAGTTTGGAAGGGGTTTTTTCGTTTGTATCGAAATTCGAGGCAGGCCGGAATCCAACTTTCTGTTTTTTTTGAAAAATTTTTCCCCATTGTTTCTGGGCACACTCTCTCTATGGCCACCCATAAACCTGGTGTGGAAATTTCATGATATTTTTGCAACACATTGGGAAACGGACTCTATTCTTGATAGAAGAAATGGGGGCCATGTTTGTGTTCTTGATACGGACATTTGGATGGTTGTTCAGACCGCCGGTAAGAATCGCCCAAATTATCAAGCAAATGCATTTTGTAGGTTTCAAGTCGTCTTTTGTAGTGATTCTGACGGCGTTATTTACCGGGATGGTGTTAGCTCTTCAGGGGTACTATTCCCTGAGGAAGTTTGGGTCGGAAGGGTTGCTAGGGTCTGCCGTGGCGATTAGCATGATCCGAGAGCTAGGTCCGGTTTTAGCGTCATTGATGGTAACGGCTCGCGCGGGGTCGGCCATGACTGCAGAAATCGGTATTATGCGAATTACCGAGCAAATTGACGCATTGGAGACCATGGCGATCAATTCATTGCAATATTTGATTACCCCCAAGGTTGTTGCGTCGCTTCTTTCGGTTCCCTTGTTGGTGGCCATGTTTGACGTGGTGGGAATTTGGGGAGGGTATCTAGTCGGGGTCAAGTTGCTCGGAGTCAGCGGGGGATCCTATTGGAGTTCAATCGAATCTGCGGTGGAATGGAAAGATGTCTATGGGGGGATCTTAAAGTCGGTTAGTTTTGGCCTGATTATCAGTTGGGTCTGCTGCTATAAAGGGTATTACACGAGAATGAGTGCCGAGGGTCTAGGTAAAGCGACCACCGAATCAGTGGTTTTAGCCGCAGTTCTCATTTTGGTGTGGGACTATTTTTTAACCTCGGTTCTTATGTAGCGTTTCGTATGTCTACGAGTCTACCGATGGTCATAAAGCTGGACGGGGTGGAAAAGACCTTAGGAGGACAGGCTGTGCTCAAAGGGGTCACTCTCGATATTCCTAAAGGTAAAATTACGACGATTATCGGTCCGAGCGGTGAGGGCAAAAGTGTGATGCTTAAGCACATCATTGGATTGATTCGGCCGGATCGAGGTAGGGTCATTATTGATGGGACGGACCTTACGCAAATTAATGAACAGGAATTGAATGACATACGCAAAAAATTTGCTATGTTGTTTCAATCGGCTGCCTTGTTTGATTCCATGAATGTATTTGATAATGTCGCCTTCCCCTTGAGAGAAAAACGCATAATGGCTGAACAGGAAATTTGTCGATGGGTGCCAGAGATGCTGGAGAGGGTAGGGTTGGACAAGATGGGTCATAAATTCCCTGCGGAACTGAGCGGTGGAATGAAGAAACGTGCCGGATTGGCCAGGGCACTGGTAATGGGGCCGGAAATTATTTTGTTTGATGAACCCACAACGGGGTTGGATCCCTTGATGGCCCATGCCATCCATGATCTCATTTTGGCCATGCATAAAACCTTTGGGTTTACGGGTATTATGGTGAGTCATGAAATTCCGGAGATCTTCCCTATCTCTGATTGGGTTGCTATGTTAAAGAATGGACAGATTATTGCTATGAGTCCTTCAGATGAATTTCAACAGACTTCCAATCCTGTGGTTCGTGAGTTTATTTCGGTCAATAATGGCCTTCACCTCGCTCAAGCCTGAACTCGTGGCTCTTGAGAGTGGGTTAAGGAATGAGATGGATATGGGTATTACGCGGAGCAATAAGAGTTATCCTTCCTGAGCCTTTTCCCAATAAAGCACCAATTAACCTATCTTAATTTTTATGATGGAACGTGGAAAACTCGAACTGATCGTCGGATTATTTGTGGTAGTGGGAGTCATCTGCCTTGGGTATTTGGCTATCAAACTGGGAAAGCTTGAGCTGGTTGGTGGAGATTATTATGAAATTCAGGCGGAATTTTCTTCCACTTCCGGGTTAAAAAACGGAGCTTCAGTAGAAATTGCCGGAGTAGAGGTGGGCCGAGTAAAAAAAATTGGACTGA
>JAUIKP010000500.1 GCA_030430725.1 Nitrospiria bacterium | reverse complement strand
TTCGTATCAATGGTGACGGTATCCCCATCGACTTTCACCACCATAATCGGTTGGAAAATATCATCTGAGGCCTTACCCTCAAACATCAATCCCATTTCAACGGATTCTATTTATATTGGATCAGCGTTTTTTTGAGGAAGGGGATGCACGTACCATTCGAGTACCCCCTTGCTTTCGCTTGTTCCGCTCGTCAGGGAGTCTATTCTCTTGGAGTTTGTTGACACAGTAGGAATTAAGGCTTTCTCCATGACGAAGAGCATCTATAGCTAAAGCCTTGTGCAGATCTCTTCCAACTCTGACGACAAATTTTCCGGAATAATTTTTTCCGGCCGTGGATGCGGGCAGGCGCTCTCTGTCCTCTTGATAAATCTCAATCCATTCTTCTACTGCTTGGCAAAGTTCTTTATACACTTTGGCCTCATCATCCCCGTGAATACCACCAAGCATCAGACCTGGACATGTGCCCACATAGCACTGGTCTTCCTCTGACCATTCCACAATTTTGATGTATTGATCACTCACCTTCATGTGGTCACCTCACGAATGACTTTTGCAACGTCTCGTTCCTGATACTTCTTCGCATCATGCCCTGGATTCCCGCTGATTGTGATCTTTGCTCCGCTCGGATGCTTGAAATTCCGGTGGCTGCCCTTTCCCCCACGATCGATAAACCCAGCTTTCTTAAGCATCTGAATCAGCAATCCAATTTTCTTGGGCATAACAAAATAGTACTATACTAGTACTAAAATTTCAACAAAAGAATCAACATTGGATCATTTGGGTTAAAAGGGAGGGCGGAATTAATACCAGGAGGAAGTTCGAAGGAAAGACGCTGGTGGAAAAACCAGCTTCAAACAACGGGAGCAGAAAGCTTTTTCTCACGATCGGCGGCAAACGAGAGGCAGGCATGGATATCATCTTTGGTCAACTCAGGAAAATCACAAATGATTTCGTCTTCGGTCATCCCTGAAGCCAAGTATTCCAGTACATCCGAAACAGTAATATGCATGCCTCTAATACAGGGTTTCCCACTGCGTTTTCCAGGTTCGATAGTGATGATATCTGCGTAGTTCATAGTCAATGTAGTATATCGTTGCAGCAATAATGACAATACAATCCGCTGTTCCTCTTATGGGATCTTGAATTGTCTTAATTGATAGTTAATCCATAGAATTTCCACAGTTCTCTTGTCCTGGTAGCTCTGCTCATCGACGCCTGCCGGTCGGCCCTAGAGACGAACGCTCTAATAAAATGGCGGGCCTTGTTTGAGCCCCGCGATTTGGCCCGCCCTCCCAAGCCCTGCGTTCGTCTTATCTGATGAGGCCATACGGGGGGCAATGGTTTTGGGTCCTTTTGCCGAAACTAAAGGAGCTCCTCTGCAGGGGCGAAACCCTGCATCTACCGTCCACTTTAAAATATTCGGCTAGAACAGAAACGTGGAGCAGAGTTTGTTGATCAATTAAATGATATCCCTTACACGCCTAGGACGATCTAATGACTATGACCATCACCATCATGTGAATGCCCATGCTCAAGTTCTTGCTTTGTCGCTTCCCGCACACTCAAAACTGAAATATCAAAATTGAGCGGGATACCGGCCAGTGGATGATTCGTATCAATGGTGACGGTATCCCCGTCGACTTTCACCACCATAATTTGCTGCGTCGTGCCATCCGGCGCCTTGGCCTCAAAAACCATTCCCGGTTCAACCGACTCCACCCCCTCAAACGCCGCTCTTTCGATGTTCTTGATCCGGTCAGGAATGACCTCTCCGTAGGCATCGGCAGGTTCGATCCTGACCTTCAGCGTATCACCCTTTCCTTTACCGGCCAGCGCATTCTCCAGCCCTGGGATGATATTCCCCGCACCATGCAAGTACACCATGGGCTTTGACCCATCTGAACTATCCAACACCTTACCGGCATCGTCAGTGAGCGTATAATTGACGCTGACCACCGAATTTTTTCCAATCAATACAGACATACTCTCTCCTTTCTTCCCGACTTTTCTATGACCATTCACCCACGCAGACAGGTATCTTCCACGCTCACCACCACACCGTAAATTTTGATCTCGGCCATGGCTTGTCCATCCATGACGTGTCAGGCAGAGGTAACGTGGAAGCTTCTTGAACGGTCAGCCATCCACCAGGCAATTCAAAATGGGATGTTGTGCCACGGCCGGTTATCCAACTGATCCTTTTGGCCTTTTCACTGGCTTCGGCCACATCCAGCGTTAACCGACAATCCTGAGCCACATAATCCAGGACCGTCTGGAAGTCGCCGGCTTTCCACAACTTTGGCGCAACGGATCCATCCACATTCGCGGGCTTACTCACACCAATGGCCTTCGCCGCAGCGTTGAGCTTGATGGGGAACCCTTTTCCGCAAAAGAAATGATACATCATGTCCACGTGGTTCATCGCCAATTCACGACAATCATCAATCTTGCCGGATTCTTCCGCCACAATCACGAAATCGAATCCCAGCCCATTGTGGGTAATGATGGTATAGCCCTCTTGCAATTTGGTTTTGAGATGCTCGACAAAGGCGGTGACATCCGCCCTGGTCATTTGCGGCGCAGGAGAACCATCCGGATTTTTCGAGAAAAACGTCACCGGCGAGGATTCATCGCTGCACCAAGTCGCCATACAGGTGATGCCCAGGGGCCGATGATCATGTAAGTCACCGAAATTTTCCGGCAAAATTTTTGCCGTTTCGATATCAAAGGCCAGATATTTACGGGACATTGGTCAACTCTCCCCACGATTGAGCCGGATGGCTTGCTTACAGGTCATATCGCACGCCATCCCACGGGTTGTTTTGGATTTTCTGGAACAATGCGGTGTCAGTGCTGTTTGATCAACACGGCGTT
>JAUIKP010000499.1 GCA_030430725.1 Nitrospiria bacterium | reverse complement strand
CCGAACATCGTCAGATCGTGGCTGGAATTGGGAAAAAGTATGCCCCCGAAGCATTGGTAGGTCGAACCATTGTCGTCGTGGCGAATCTCAAGCCGGCAAAACTGATGGGGATTGAATCCCAAGGCATGGTATTAGCGGCAGGAGATCAAGAGGTCCTTGAACTCCTTAATATGTCTCAGGAGATCCCTGCGGGGACAAGGATCAAATGATATCCTCTATGTTTCTTTTACTCAAAAAGTCCTGACGGATATCTCTCATCTCTCCCAAATTTTTCTTGGAAAGACTCATTAACGTCCTTGCACACAATGAAAATAATACATGCAAAAAAAGTCAGGGAAAATCACGAGGAGGGAAATACAACCCCATTGGCCAAGAAACTTACATGGAAGAAGTACCGCGTTGCCGCACAAAGAGTGAAAGGCTAATACGCTTCCCGATGGATCAACCCTTTCCAAAGAGTCATAATCATAATCTTCACATCCAGCCATAAGGACCAATGCTCAATATAATACATGTCGTAAGCCAAACGTTTTTCCCAAGAGGTATTTCCCCGCAATCCATTAATTTGTGCCCAACCCGTAATTCCGGCTTTCATGGTGTGACGCAGATTATATTGGGGAATCTGGGCCCGGAATTTCTCGATAAACTCCGGTCGCTCGGGACGCGGCCCCACAATACTCATTTCTCCCTTTAAGACATTCCAGAATTGTGGCAACTCATCCAAACTGGTCCGTCGCAGAAACGTCCCGATAGGTGTCCTGCGTGGGTCATGAGCTTTTGCCCAGACGGGACCTGTTTTATCTTCGGCATCCTTACGCATGGTCCGAATTTTGACAATATTGAACGATTTCCCATCGAGGCCGACACGAGTCTGCCGGTAGAAGACAGGACCTGGAGAGGTGAGCTTGATGAGTACCGCAATCATCAATGCGATTGGTGAGGCCACCACCAGGGCCACGGCGGCACCACAGACGTCAACCATCCGCTTCAGAAACAAATTCCACCCGTAAAGAGGAGATCCTTGGAGGGTAATTATAGGAAGACCCTCAAACATCTCGGCTTCCGCCCTCAACGTCACAAACTCATAAATGGATGGAATGATCTTCACCCCTGCGGTGGTGGCAGACAGAATTTTCATCAATCCTTCAGCTTCACATTCCACCTCCGGAGGCAAACATAAAAATACGATATCCACATGGGTAGTTAAAATATCTGCCGCCTGGTCAAACGTTCCGATAACGGGTATCCCGTCTAACATTTGACCAACCTTTTCGGCATTCCGTGTCAAATACCCGCGAACCTGGAGCCCAAGTTCTGGATGCATTTTGAGCGTATCGCCAACACGCTGCCCTAGTTTTCCCGCGCCGATAATGACTACTTGGCGTTGGTTGTATCCCATTCGCCGGAAAACTCTGAGAATTTCCCGAAAGACCATACGGGAAAAGCCCAACACCACCAGATTCAATAACCAAAAATACAGGATCACCAAACGGGAAAATTCAAACGGCTTCGAGAAAAAGGTCAATGCGACCAGGATCAGAATACTCAGCGTATTAGCCTTGGCGATGTCCACAAATTCCGCCAGATGAGAGCCCATTCTACGAGGGCGATACAGATTAAATGAATAGAAACAAATTCCCCATACGGCCACAATGGGAAAAAGAAGCCAGAGATACGGCTCAAGAGGAGGAATGCCTTTGGTGATGGGAAACAGCGGCACTGAAAAGCGAATGAAGTAGGCGACCACCCAACACACGCCGATCACAACCAAGTCGGAAAGGAAGAGTAAATTTTTTAAAAACTCACTATGGCGTTTCAACATGGTGAGGTATGACGAAATTCGCGGTAACGAGACATGATCACTTGCTGCATCCGCTGCTTAAAATAAGAACGATCAAACGGTTCAACATGCGCCCGAATGGCATCCGGATTGAAATCTGTGAGGTGCTGTGTGAACAACTGAATGGCTTCAATTATGGACTGAACCGACTGTTCATAGTGAAAGACCCCCGTTGGAATAGAAGGGAATCCACTTCCGTGAACACCACGTTCTCCATGATTTTCACCTTGTTTAGGCAAAGGATTGAGAGGGACGATGGTTTCAAGGGCCCCACCCTTTCCATAGGCAATTACCGGTTTTCCAGTAGCCATGGCCTCCAATGGCACAATACCAAAATCCTCTTCACCGGGGAAGAGAACCGCCAAGCAGCGGCTGTAAAAATCTCTGACACGATGGTCTGACTGCCAACCAAGAAATTCGACACTTGGTCCGGCCATTTCCCTTAAGCGTTTCTCATCTTGTCCCTGTCCAATAATTTTTAATGGAAGCCTCAGCTCATTGGCCACAGCAATGGCCAGGTCGACCTTTTTGTAAGGCGCAAAGGCCGTGACCATCAAGTAAAACCCTTCATGGCGATGCGACACCTGAAAGGTCTGCCAATCAACAGGAGGGTAGACCACGCAGGCCCGCTTTCCATACTGGCGTGAAATTCGCTCTGCTACATTATGCGAATTGGCAATAAAACAACTCACATGGGAATTGGACTCCACATCCCACTGCTGAAGTCGCGTTCGAAAAAAACCCATTCCCAGTCTGCCCATATTCCAAATCCCCGTGTTAACAAAATAGGTATCAAATCCATCCCAGATATACCGCATGGGGGTATGAACGTAGGAAATATGACAGGTCTCGCGAGGTACTCGAATGCCCTTAGCCACGCAATGGCTCGAACTGATCACCAAATCATACTGGTGGAATTTGAATCGCTGGATGGCCGAAGGAAAGAAAGGGAGCAAATACCGATATCGCCTCTTTGCAAAGGGGACTCGATTAAGAAAGCTAGGAACAATATAATGCCGCTCAATCGCCTCCGACACACTACC
>JAUIKP010000498.1 GCA_030430725.1 Nitrospiria bacterium | reverse complement strand
AGTGGTGTTCGGACAATTCTCTGTGTTGGGTGGGCCGCATTCTCCCTGCTCCGGGGGAAGTTGGTTGAACAAATAGACTTTCATGCGATCCCCGGCTTTGATCCGAAAAGTCGGACCAGTGAGCCCACCCTCATATGATCGGTTTGGTGGAAGCGGTTTTCCATTGAGTGTATTGTTGGCAAAGCCCACGCGGAGTTTGGTGTTGAGGAACCCATGCATTGATCGTCGAACCTCTGGCTGTGTAAAGTGTGCCACGCCTAATGCCTTTGCGGTGACCTTTGTTTCATTTGTCACAGGGACTGAAGCGACTCCCCCAATGCGGTTCGATCCTGCGTCTTCCAGTCTCTGAGGCCCTTCAGCACACCCGGTAAGACCGGATACCAAAAGTCCACCGCTCACACCGACTGCTGCCCGTAATAACTGACGTCGAGTTAACGGAGATTCTTCTGACGAGCCTTTTTCGTGTAATAATTCCCCATGATTCTCAGTCATTGCGTTCCTCCTTTTCACTCGTTGATCGGGATTCCACCATACAAGATATCTAGAATAAAAAACGGAACTACAATACTGCTTCTACCGTTCATCGAAGACGTCGAGGCGAGTCTGGTAGATCTGGGGGCCATCGCTTTGTATACTATCGCCTTGTTGCTTTTCAATAAAGATATATTGGCAATTATCTGAGCCTTCGTGAAGAGAAAATATGGCAGCCACATATGATGCAATTGTGATTGGGAGTGGTCATAACGGATTGACATGTGCCTGCTATCTTGCGAAAGCCGGCCTCAAGGTTCTCGTGTTGGAGCAGTACCATTCGATCGGTGGGATGACCAACACGGAAGAGCTTACCCTACCCGGTTTTCAGTCAGACACACATGCGTTCTGCATTCAGGTTGCAAACTTTTCCCCGGCACTCCATGAGCTGCAGTTAGCCCGATACGGGTTCGAGCTGATCTATTCCGATCCGTGCTTTTCGCATGTCTTCCCGAACGGTCGCTCGATCTCCGTCCGCCGGAATGTCGATGAGACGTGTCAGAGTATCGCTCAATTTTCAAAAACGGACTCTGCCACGTGGCGTGGGCTATTCGAACGATTTCTCACAGTGAAGGACCAGATTGACGCCTCAATCAATAGCCCACCGCCCTCTTTTGCCGATCAATCGTCCGCATTGCAGCGTGTACCGGGTGGTCTGGACGAATACCGCTTTCAACTGCAAACCCTCCGGTCATGGTGTCACGAGATGTTCGAGGCGGATGAAACGAAGGCTCTATTCGGGTCCTGGGATTTGCATGTGGGGACTTCTCCCGATGATGTGGGCGGTGCGAGTATGGCGTGGCTCTTTACGATGGTGATTCAGCACTTTGGAAACAACGTGGTGAAAGGCGGTATGCGCAATCTACCCCTGGCACTTGCTGGTTTCCTGGAAGAACACGGGGGAGAAATACAAACCGACGCCCGAGTCGATAACATCATTGTGGAGAATGGGAAGGCGATTGCCGTACGGCTTGCTGGAGGGGAAGAGATTGAGGTCGGGACCCTGGTCGCTTCAAATGTTGACCCTCAACAACTCGTACTCCACCTGCTCGGTGAAGACCGGGTAGGGACGAACCTTGCCAAGAAAATGCGGCAGTATGAGTTGGGAGAATCGGTTATGGTCGTCTACCTTGCACTTGATAGCCCTGTGGAGTTCAAGGCGGGTCCCCTGGCGGGGCAATCGGTCTATGTCCATCCCACCCCGGCATCCGTGGATTACTTTTCCCGTCTTTTCCACGAAGTTCGCGGTGGTTTTTTACCATCAGAGCCATTTTGTCTTGTGTGTAACGATTCTGCCGGAGACCCCACGCGCGTGCCTTCCGGCAAGGGCTTATTGAAACTTGTCGTTCAACCTGTTCCGTATATCATCAGGGGTGATGCCACCGGCAGGGTAAAGGGTAGGACCTGGAACGAAGCCAAGGAACCCTTTGCGGATTATGTCATTGAGATGTTAACCCGGGATTATATTCCCGATCTTCAAAACAAAATATTGAAAAGGGTTGTCCATAGTCCCAAGGATCTTGAGGAGCTGATGCCTAGTGCCCCTCAAGGGACGATTACGCACGGCGCCTTCCTGCCCTATCAAATGGGCTCCATGCGTCCGATACCTGAGATGGGACAATATCGTTCTCCGGTCAGCAACGTCTATTTATGCGGGTCCGGCAGCCATCCGGGGGCGGGCGTGACCATGGCGCCGGGACGAAATGCCGCACAAATTATCTACCAGAATCTCAATCTCAATTTTGCAAAAACTTTCCCCACCCATTAATTCTTTGTCCTCTCATCCCTTCTCAGGCTTTCTGCCGACCAAGAGGCCATTGGCTCCCGGGGAATGAATTGGAATTCGGCGCACGTCTGTAAATCCCACTTCCTTCAACCAGGCCATGTACTCACTCCAGGTGTAATTCCGGCCTTCCGTATCGATCAACATACACAGTGACATCATGGCAGCCTCGAGTGGCCCGGTCTTATCGTCATCCATCATCAGTTCGCTGACAATGATGGATCCACCTGGCTCAAGAGCGTCAAAACATTTACGGAGAATCGTGATGTTTTTCCCCGGAGGCCAGTCGTGAAGTATCATCGACAATAGAATGAGATCAGATCCTTTCGGCAACTCTTCCAGGAAGAAATCTCCAGGGATCGTCTCGATCCGATCCAAGAAACCGGCTTCGTCAATTTTCTGATGGGCAACCTCCAAAGCCGAAGGTAGGTCAAAGACGATGGCTCGTAGCGTTGGACAATGCCTCACCGCTTCGATGCAGAAGGCTCCCGACGCTCCGCCGACGTCCATCAGACACCGGTACTTCGAAAGGTCGAGCGCGTTAGCCATCGAGGTTCCCGATCGTAGACTGAC
>JAUIKP010000497.1 GCA_030430725.1 Nitrospiria bacterium | reverse complement strand
ATCGGAATCCTCTATGGCGAGTATTTTTATATGAACGCAACAGACCATGAGTTGTATCTTTTCAGTATCCCATTCATGGATTCCTTTTCGTTTTCAATTCTATGGTTTGACGGCTACTGCCTGGCTTTGAATCGGTGTGAATCCCTGGAAAAGGTGCGAACCATCAGGGATGGCTATTGGGAGTGTTGAATAATAAAGATTTTCAAGGGCAAATGTGCCCAGGATAAGATGACTCATCAAAGGCTCCGGGTCGGTTCAAAAAAGTCCGTCCAGCAAGGCCGCAGCCGTTTTTACGCGCGGAGTGTACGCGTAGTACGTGAGCACGGAAAAATGGCGAGAACGCCGCTGGCGGGATTTTTTCAATAGACCCCTATTCGATCCAGGATTAAGAACCTCATGGTTTGTTTTGAGCTTTACGGTGGTGTGTTTACCTTTGCCAATGTCGTGACCGATCCAGTTTTGGGCGAACGATGGTTTCTGGGAAATATTTTTAGGTTTGCCCGAGAAGGGAATTTATGTTGGTGTTCCTCTTGCAAATTTTGGGGGATGGGCGGTCGTCGGATTCATCTCTCATCTTGGGTAGGGTTGGATGGAGCGGCGCCGAAATGCAACAGGCCTCGTTTCTCGTGAGGTCGTGAAATGGGAATTGATACTAGGTATTGGTCTCTAGTATGGCATTCTGGTCTTTAGTTTGTGGGGCTTCTGAATTGGGAAAATACTGCTGGGCATAGAGGGTTGCCATTTTACTTCCTGCTCACCGCAGTCCTTCTCTCTTCATTGTGGCGGGGATGGTTCAATTTCAGGATTGCCGAGTCTTCAGGCGGGAGGAGGTGGCATCCCCAAGAAATTTCGACCCCATTGCAGGTCGTGTCGCTTGAGGCCACTACCGCAAGGCCGGTATGATGCAACCATGAAGGGATTTCTAATTCGATGCGGGATCACGGGGTTTGCGGTTTTGTTGGCAAGCCAGATAATCCCTGGCATTGAAATCACAGGGGTTGCGTCGGGGATTGCCGCAGTGGTCATTCTTGCATTTCTCAATTCCATCATCCGCCCCGTGCTTTATCTTCTTTCAGCCCCATTTATTTTTGTCACATTGGGGCTATTCATGGTTCTCATTAATGGATTCCTCCTCTATCTGGTATCAATTCTGGTGAAAGGATTTATTGTCTCTGGATTTTGGCCAGCGGTGGGTGGCGCGCTCATTATAAGTCTGGTTAGTGGAATATTAAATATCTGGATTTCTGAGCAAGGCCGAATAGAAATTGTCACGCATCCTTCATCCGGTCGAAAAATTCGCCATATAAATTAACGGGACAACTCCTTGAATTATTTCTTCCTGGCGTTAAGGAGGGGTTCAAGAATTTTTAGTGAGCTAGGGAAGGAACCCTTCGCCCCTTAACCATCGGCATATCCGACAATTCAATGTGAGCAAAAATTCTGAGAGGAAACGCATGCATGTCCAAACGTCTTGAATCCACATTAGCTACCAAGCAACAAAGTACCCTTCAAAAGATTCTGACTTCCGTGGTCAATGAGGTCGGGATGGAAGCGGTCTTGGTCGCGATTATGACTCATGATGGTGGACCATTGGTCGAGCAGGTTTCCCGGGGGTTTTCTCCAAGAGAAGTCCGCGCAATTCTTCGTGCACTTTCAATGGAGGATTTAAAAAGTCTCGCCGTCCGTAATGGGATGGGCGGAGAGCTGGAGAGCGTACTCAAAATTCGCCTGGTGACTCCTGGGAGCAAAGTCGCGTTGGTCCTTCCTTTAAAATTTGGCGGTCGAGCGTATGGCACGTTGGTATTGGCCAGGAGGGAAAATTCCGCGCTGACCAAAAGAGAAAAGACCACCCTCTCAACCAATGTCTCGCATATTTCCACAGAATTAAAGAAAGCGGGACTATTTGGTTCCTCACTGATCTTGGGCAAGCCATTAGTGGGTAATGAACCTTTGGCATTGGCTGTGGCTGGGAAAGAGGGCCATTCGCCCGTGACTCGAACGTATTCGAATGCGGAAGTCCAAGAGCGGATAGGAAGCATTTTGACGGAAGAAGTCGATGGAGGGCTGTCTTTTGATCGTGGCTGGGTCAGCATCTATGACCCACTTGCCGCGACGCTGGAAGTGTTGGGTGTATTCGGAACTCAGAAAAAAGATGTGAGTCCAGGGCAGCTTCTCTCTCTCGATGATTCGGCTTCCGGGTGGTCTGTTCGTCATCGAAAGCCTCGCTGTGACAATAATTTGGCGTCGACCCAAGGGCGGTTTCATGACTATAAACAGCTGTACCGTGATCGGTTCGCGTCGACAATGGTCGTACCTTTTTATGTTAGGGGACGAGTAGCGGGTACGGTCACGTTAGCGTCAAAAATTCCTAATAATTTTGATCAAATCGGGAGCGAATCGAAAAGCCTCGAGGCCATTACCACAAAATTGGTGGAATTGTTTGAGGACCCATCGTGTCATCTTTCCGTCATGGATGTCGCTCCGATTCAACCGGAACAGCCTGCCCTCAAAGGGCAGGTGATTATTGCTCCATCGGAGGGAGAGGATGTTCGCAAGGAAGAGCGACGTGCCGCGCTACATGAAGTAAGCTCATTTCTGGCTACAGAAATTCGTGAACCAATTGGGTTTATCCGGGCTCAGCTAGAAGAAATTACGACTGAGGCCGATCTTGATTTCGATTCGCAAACCCGTGTGGAAAATGCCATGCGGGATATGATTCGTATTGAAACGGTATTAAATGAAATTCTGGACTTTGCCAAACCCTTGGAACTTGATCGAAAAATGTGCCGGGTTCAGGATTTATTGGATAAGGCTTTTTCATTGGTGTCGACGGACCTTCGTGTAAATCGGATTGAGGTCATCAAGAAAGTGCCGGCTCGGTTGGCCCAA
>JAUIKP010000024.1 GCA_030430725.1 Nitrospiria bacterium | reverse complement strand
ATGCCGGAATGACAATAAGCGTGAACACGGTAGAGACCAAGAGGCCACCCAGCACTACACTTCCGATACCCCGATAGAGCTCGGACCCTGCCCCGGATGAGACCACAAGCGGAAAAAGGCCAAAGAGCGTCGTGAGTGTCGTCATCATAATCGGCCGGACGCGGATTTTGACGGATTCACGAATCGCCTCCCGAAGCGGTAATCCTTGTCCCGATTCTCCTTCAAACGAATCCGACTGGTCCGGCCCCTTCATGAAATTCAAGGCCTGATGCACCACCAGAATGGCATTATTAACCACCACCCCGATAAGAATGACGAAGCCTAACATGGTCAGCACATCTAATGGTTGATACGCGATAAAATTATTAACCAAAGAAAGCCCCAGGAATCCACCGGCTGCAGCAAACGGCACCGTAAAAATAATGACCAGAGGATAGAGAAAACTTTCAAACAAGGCGGCCATCAATAAATAGGTAATCATAAAGGCCAATAAAAAATTCCATTTTAACGCATCATAGGTTTCGGTAAGATCATCGGCCGTCCCCGACAGCCGCACATTATACAAACGTCCTAACGTCCCACTATCTTTCAATGGCCTGAGGATTTGCGTTCGAATCACATCCATCGCCTCCTCCAGCGCCATCTCAACCGGTGGGATCACCTGAATCACAATGGATCGTTCCCGTTCAATATGATTGATTTGTTCAGGCCCCGCGACTAATGTGACATCGGCAATATTGCCGACCGTCGTCAGTTGCCCGCCTTTGGTATAAATCGGAATGGAATTGAGCGACTGCGTCTGATTGGCATATTTATCGATACCACGAATCGTGAGATCAACCTCATCCCCCTCAAATTGATAATCACTGGCCTTTGCCCCATCGACCAGGGCATCAATGGTAAAGCCGAGCTCTTGATTCGTCATTTGCACATCCGCGGCACGATCCCGTTTGACGGTGACGCGGACTTCCGGGCTTCCCAAATCCAAACTAGGAATTGGCCTGACCTGGGCCTCGGGCAGCACCCCTTTCACCTGACCAAACACCTGAACACCTAATTGAACAAGCATGTCCAATTCCGGCCCGGTGATCTCAATATCGATATTTCGCCCTTCACCAAGCCCACGCTCGAACAGGCCGCGTTGTGTGATGATCCCAATCACGCCAGGAAGGTCAGCCGTGGCTCGACGAAACAGGGGGATCAATTCCTTCACGCGGCTCGGATCATTCACTCGACCGCCCATAAAGACGGATCGCCCCCGGGCCACATAGAAAAAATTGGCAATACTGGGTCCGTCCAAAGCCGCTTCCTCCGGTGAACCAGGCTTCGCGTCCCAATACGGGCTTAAGGTCGATTCAATCGGCTGCCCCATTTTGACAAATTCGTTGGCGTTATAACCCGGCGGAGGCAACAGAATGCCAATGACCAGATTCCTGTTTCCCTGGGGAAGATATTCCGCCTTGGGCAACAACGCCCAACTTCCCAACAAGGCAATCAAGGTAAACCCCAAAATGGTCACACTTCGCCAAAAGACACTGCCACTCAAACCATACACCAAAGAACCCAAAGCCTCTTTGATCTGTTCCAACCAGGAATGCCGTCCAGCCGTTAAACCACTGTCGTCGAATCCCTCCGTATTCCATACAGTGGGTGCTTGCTCCCCTTTAATCTTTTTCACCGTAGTTAATACTCGTGCAGACAATGAAGGAATCACGGTCATCGAGACCACCAGGCTTAATCCCACACCAGCACTAATCGCAATAGCAATATCTCGAAACAACTGTCCGGATTGTTCTTCCATAAACACAATCGGCACAAATACCGCGATCGTGGTGAGGGTACTGGCCAGCACCGCCCCCCATACCTCGACAGTGCCATCATAGGCAGATTGAAATAACGACTTCCCCAACTCACGGTGACGATAAATATTTTCCAGCACCACAACCGAGTTATCGACCAGCATCCCGGCAGCAAACGTCATTCCCGCCAAACTGATGACATTGAAATTCCGACCCAACGCCCACAACATGATAAACGTTCCCATCATGCTGATCGGAATGGCCAAACCGACTACCAGAGTGCTACTGCCCGTGCGGAGGAATAAATACAAAATAGAGATCGCCAACAAACTCCCGACGATCAAATTTTGCTGGACAAGAGATAGTGAACGGTTAATGTACGTGGTTTCATCATAGACCTGAAATAACTGAAACCCCCGTGCATTCAAAATTTCTTCATTGAGGTCAATGGCTGCTTCGCGCAGACCATCCATGGCGTCCAAGACATTGGCCCCGGTCTGCCGTATGGCGTTGATGGCAATGGCGGGATGGCCTTTTTGTCGCACCACAACGGTCGGATCCTTGTAATCAATGTGGGCGGTCGCCACATCCCGCACATATACCGACGCCCCATCACGCCTGGCGATGATGACATTTTCCACATCCTGGGGATCGAGATATTCCCCGACCGTCCGTACGACATACGACCGCTTCCCCTCATCGAAATCTCCGGCACTGTAATCCCGATTCTCCTGATCCAACGCGCGAGCCAAGTCCATAATGGTTAACGCTCTGGACGCTAATTTAGCCGGATCGACCGTCACCCGAAGCTCCCGCTCCCGTCCACCGTAGACATTCGAAGCCGCCACACCCTGCACCCGTTCGAAACGGGCCTTGATGATATCCTCTGCAAAATCCCGCATGGTTTCAATATTGACGGGATTTCCTTCTAAAGTGTCTAAAATAAACCAGGCCATAGCGGCCCCACGGGTATCCGCACTGCTAATGACAGGTTCATCCGCCTCAAGCGGATATTCCTTGACCTGATTCAACCGGTTGGAAACTTGGAGTAAGGCGGTATCAGTATTCGTTCCTGTGGGAAATCGAAGAATGATTTTCCCCTGACCATAGGAACTTTCGCTGAACATTTTTTCCAGTCCTTCGACGCCTTTAAGTTGCTCTTCCTGCTCATCGATGATTTCACGCTCGACTTCATGCGGACTTCCTCCGGGCCAAACGGTATCCACGGTGACTTCATGCTTTTCCACATCCGGTGCCAATTGAACCGGGAGCTTCACCAACGCAACAATGCCAAACAACACCACTAAAAGCACACCCACTGCCGTGCTAACCGGATAACGGATAGCTGAATGAACCAGATTCATGTTTTTACCGGTTCCCCTAAAATTCTGACCGACTGCCCGGGCAGGAGGCGCTCATTCCCTTCCACGACTATCTGCATGCCTTGTTCAATATCTCCCTGGACTTCAACCACATCCTCAAAATGGGCGACGGGAGTCACCATGACCTGTGTGACGGTATTATTTGCAACAATAAAGACAAATTCCTTGCCCCCTTTCAGCACCAAGGCATCCTTGGGGATTACGACCGCCTGGTAAGGAGCGCCTACGGCTAACTTCACCCGTGCCACCATCCCGCTTTTAATGCGTAAATCCGGATTGGACAAAACGACTTTGACCGGAAACGTCCGTGCCGACCGATCGGCTTGCGCGACAACAGAAAAGACTGTTCCTTCAACCTCTCTTCCAGGCAACGCATCGAACACAGCCATCACTGGATCCCCCACCCTGACATCCCGCACATATTCTTCCGGGAGCGGCACTTGCACTTCGACCTGAGAGAGGTCCACCAATTCCACAACTGGTCCACCCTCCTCCACCCATTGGCCGATTTCCGTATATTCCTTCGTAATCCAACCCGGGAAAGGGGCCAGGATTCTTGATTTGGTCACTTGATCACGTACCAGTCGAATCTCCGCTTCTAATTGAATCAGCCGCTTTTCCAGAGCGCTTTCTTCAACAATTGCATCATCCATTTCTTTTTGAGTCACCAGTTCCTTGGCAAACAACATCTTGATTCGCTCCAAATCCTTCTGCGCCTGGTCATAGCGGGCTTTGGCTTCACGATGTGATGCCACTGCCGAATCAAGACGAATGTCCAGCGTGTCTGTTCGAAGACTGGCGAGCAGTTGCCCTTTCTTCACATACTGGCCTTCTTTACCGGGAAAGGCTTTGACCAGGCCTGCCACTTCACTGGCCACAAGACTTCGCTTTCGTGGTTCCGCCGTTCCCACCAAGGAAACCGATCGCTGAACCTGCTTGCTTAAAACGGTCACAACCTTGACCGGCGAGGGCGGACGTCCTGTTGGCGGCTGGGCCGCTTCCTGTTCGCTGCACCCCTGCACAGCTAGGATTAGCGCAAACACCAACCAAATTGGGCTTTTAAGCAGATATGTCATATGCTTACGTTGACCTATTCAGAGTTGAAGCTCCAAGACCGTCAAGCAACAACGACCCTAACCACTTGCCTTTGTCCACAAGTGATTCTTTGGGCCCTGACTGGAGAATCCAAAGATAGATGGTGGAGTTTAACATGCCATGAAACGCCAAGGAGGTATCTTTGGGATTCACTTTGCGGAATTCTCCGGTCTTGATACCTTCCTTGATGAGATTCGCAACAAGATCAATTTGTGCCAAGTACCGTTTCCACACCCGCTCGCCAAACGCGCTTTTCACCGTCCATTCAAACCCGCTCCACTCCGAGACATAAATACGGAAGAACGCACGGTTTTGATCAGCGAAGGCTAATTTTACCTGAATCACCGCACGCAACTTTTCCCGGGCCGGGAGGCGGCTTTGCGTCGCTTCTTCCAAAAGACGGAGTAATTCCTCAACCTTGACTTCTACAAGAGAGATATAGATGTCTTCTTTGCTTTTAAAAAACCGGTAGACCGTCCCCATGGCAAATTGAGCGGCCTCGGCGATTTCGGCCATGCTGGTTTTAAAAAATCCGTTCTGAGAGAACTTTCGCTCCGCAGCGAGCAAAATCTCTTCACGCCGGGCTTCATATTCCCGCTGTTTGCGTTGGGATCGCTGATCTGCTGCAACTTTCATATCAACGATTCAATCCTTTCGGGTCCCGAATAAATTATCCAAAAAGGTGAATACTCATTCTACAATATGGAATACGTATTCATCTATCGGAAATACAGGTGTTAGAATTAATTCCGAAAGTTAAGAAAGGCTCTTCGGGGGTAATAAGGGGGAAAGTCGGCGGGAAATATCTTCCGTCTCCCATCGCACTCCCTTTCTTCGTGGGTGGGTCGGTAAAATAGGCTGTATCCGGTTTAGTTTCATCAAGGAACGAGTAAGGCCGTTGGGTTCGCAATTGAACCCAAAAGTGATTTGCCCCTGATTTTTCAAACGCGCCTGAAAAGCGCATTATGAAGCAGATGATCATAGTGACATGAAAAATACTTAGGAGGAAAGTCAGACTTTTTACCAGAAAGCCGCCCGACTCATCAGACGGTTTAGTAGTGTGCTATACAGAAACCGTTTTGGAGGGCCATCCGAGCGCCGCCGATTTTGGCCAAACCCCATGGCTATACGGAAGATATGAGCGCCATGTGCCTAGTTCGAGGTCTTTCTCCCGCTCATCGTTTTTGCCCGCCAGAAGGCGTCCTCATGGAGCAAAAACGGCAAAATTCCAAGGCCCCGTATCACCACCGCCTCATATTCCAATTGGGTGATGCTTCGAGTTTCCCCTTCGAAAACGCATCCGCGACGACAAGCCACCAGCAACCGTATTTGCTGTCCAATTCTCCATGGGATCGACAAATAATCCAGCATTCCACAACTGCCTAATGACATGGGCACGATGGTCTTTCAGATCAGCAAACGTGGAGGAGACAAATGCTTTATAAGAATTCTTGCATGACATGGCTCAGGGCATACCCAAATAATCTGTTTCCAGAGTCTATTTGGCCAGAACGGCAAAATAACTGCAAGTCCTCCTCATCTTACTTCAGCAAAGAAGTATGAGGGACAAGACGCATGACTTCCCACCTATGATCCGGAGAAAAGATAAGATTAATGCCTCCTGATGAGTGGCAGAGATGACCGGAATTGTGGACTTACCCGACTTTTTTGAATGGTGCATCCATCGGAAATTATTTTGCATGGATTCCTGCTACATATTTGCATGAATGACAGAAAAGAGGGGCACACCCAGCATTGGGACCCTCACTTGAATAATTAGGTAAATGGATTTATGGTGGCCCAGCTTCCTTTTCCAAGGCTTGGTCGTAAAAGCCACGCATTTTCCGCCCAATATTCTTATAGTTGATGATGACGGTGATAACCCGTGCGTATTTGGCAGACGGGCTTGAGGGAAAGAATTACCACACCTTAGAAGCCGATTCGGGGCAGGCGGCATTGGACGCCTTTCAAGGTCAGCAACCCGACCTCGTCCTCCTCGATATTAAAATGCGTGATCTATTGGGATACGATGTCTGCTGGCGATTTTGCCACGATCCCGTTACCATCTTGCTCCCAGTCATTTTAATGACCGGCGTCTCCCCTGAAGAACGGGTCAAAGGCATTGAAGCCCGCACCGATGATTTGCCAACCAAACCTATCAATTGTCCGAAACTGTTCGCCAGAGCAGCTCACTCCTGCGTATCAAGGAGTACCATGAGGTCGTTCAAGCTCAAGCCACACTCTTGGGTGTCCAATCGTGAGCTCCGGGTCAAACTTGAACAGGAGACGAAATTGGCTGAAGTCGCCAGCATGGTTGGGGACATCGGCCACAACTTAAAAATATTCTTATGCCCATTTTAACGGGGGGAGAATTATTGCAGGAGGAATTGGAGGATCTGTTTGCCAAGGTTCCCCCTCAAGATGCCCAATAAGGCCACGCTAGCCAACAGCGATGCACAAATCTTGTCGAGACGGTAAGAAAGTGTGCTCAGCGCCTTCAAGCCCAAGTCCGGGATAATGCTGAGGTTGTGAAAGGTCTCAGCACACCTTTTTCAGAAGCAATCTTGTGATATCGCCAGACTTGTGGACACAGTCTTTCTCAACCTTCGTGTCCTAGCCACCCGTAAAAAGGTTGATCTGGAAACCGAGGATTTAGAGTCTCTTCCTCGTATTCGCGCCGATGAGGGGCGATTATTTAAGGCCTTTTACAATCTCGCATCCAATGCGTTGGAAGAATTTCACCACGAAGGTACGGTTACCGTCTGAGGAAAATTAGATACGGATGGTCACCATATTTTGCTGACTGTCGGGGATGCGGGCCCTGGGATGTCGCCCGTACTTTGCCGAACTGTACTCCATCAACCGGGAATCAGTCATAAACCCGGAGTAACCGGCTTAGGCTTGAAAATTGTAAAAGATGCCGTAACCGTCCATGACGGAGGAATGACGGTTGAAAGTGAATTAGGGCAGGGAACGGTCTTTCACATTCGATTGCCTATTAAGTAATTTACAGAACCAATCACACAACCATTTTCATCCATGCTGAAAGTTGAACTGAAAGAGAAATTTTTCCAACCCAAACGCTCCTTCTAAACCTAGTGGACTGTAACACATGAAATGGTAGTATTCTGGCACCTATGAAGGTGCAATGGTGAAACGGACCAAGAGCGAACCCATGGAATTGCCACGGCAATGCAGTGGGAGGAACGTTCGAGCCGATAGGGCCCGGCACGCCCGCTTGATCCTGTTGGTAGCCGAGGGCTTCACCTGGGCCGAGATTCGCACGAAGTTGGATTGCAGCGACAGCTACCTCAGTCGCTGGAGCCGGTGGTTCAAGGCCGATCGGTTGGCCGGACTGTTCGCCCGGTATGCGGAGCGCCGGCGTTATAAAGTTACCGAGCGTCTCGAAGCACGGGTGCTGGTCTGGACGACTAAACGCAACCCAGCCGATGGCTCGACGCACTGATCCTCGCATAAGTTGACAGCCGAGATGGGCGGCGCCCTCTCGCACATGACGATGGCCCGGATTTGGGCCAAGCATGGCCTCAAGCCACCTCGTTTGCAGGGGGACATCGGTTCGAACGACCCGGATTTCGAGACCAAGGCCACCGATGTCATTGGTCTGTCCCTGAACCCTCCACAACACGCGGCGGTGTGTTGCGAAGACGAGAAACCGGCGATCCATGCGCTCGATCGCAAGGATCCGGTGCTGCCGCTGTTGCCGGGTCGCGCTGGGCGGCACGGCTTCGAGTCCTTCCGCCACGGCACGCTGTCGCTGTATGCGGCGTTCAATATGAAGACGGGCCAAGTGCTGGGCAAGACGGCCGAGCGCCACACCTCGTCTGAGTTCGTCGCCTTCCTGACTGACATTGTGGCCAACCAGCTTGCTGGCAAGGAGATCCATGTCATCGCTGACAACCTCTCGGCGCACAAGACCACATGGGTCGACGAGTTCTTGGCCCAGCACCCGCAGGTTCATTTGCCCTTTACTCCGACCTACTCGTCCTGGCTCAACCAGGTCGAGTCGGGGTTCGCCAAGATTGAGCGAGACGTGATGGCCCGGGGGGTTGTTCACGTCGGTATCGGATCTCAAACGAAAGCTCATGCGATACATCCGCAGGTAAAACAACCAGGCAAAGCCGGTGAAGTGGAAATACGTCGATGTCTCACGACGAATTACTTCTGAATCAATTGTTACAATCCACTAGTGATGCCGTTTTGATCCGAGAGAATCTTCTTTTCCCACCCAGGGGAAATCCTTAGAAGTGATTAAGATTAAACCGACGGGGCTTCCATTTTTATCTGAATGGATACAACTTGTATCTAAAAAGATACGCACCTCCCTCTCTGGAAGCGTACTCTGCTTGATTTACACATTTGTTTTTTCTCCAAACATTTCTTTTTTTTTAATTAAACAAAAGGCCTTTTTTCGGATAGGGGGTTTTTAAAAATGGTCCCAAGATTGCTCTCAGATAACTTTAACGGCAAATTTTCAGGCATGTTCCTTTAAGGGTGTAGCTATTTGCATCTGCTCGCTCATCTAAAGTTAAGATGATGATAATTCCCATGGAGTAAGCTTATGGAGATGAATTATGACCTATCCATTTGAAAATTTAGTATTTGAGGGTGGAGGTATTAAAGGATTGGCCTTTTGTAGCGCCATCCAGGTTCTGGAACAGAAAGGGATCATGGCGAACATAAAACGTTTGGCAGGAAGTTCGGCAGGGGCCATCACCGCAGGGTTGCTGGCATGCGATCATTCCTCCAAGGAACTCTTAGGCATCCTGGAGAAAAAGGATTTCAATGATTTTAAAGATGAGAGTTTTGGCGTCTTTCGGGATGTCAAGCGGTTGCGGAAAGAATACGGATTTTATGCTGGAAAAGAATTTCATACCTGGTATGGCGAACTCCTGAAAGCGAAAACCGGCAACCGGGATATTACATTCGCACAGATGAAGAACCAGTACGGAAAAGATCTCCTTGTGACCGGGACGTGCCTCAATCGACGCGAAACCCACTATTACACCGAAACACGCAATGCGGACATGCCGATCAGAGATGCCGTAAGAATTTCTATGAGTCTTCCCTTGTTCTTTGCTGCCGTGGAATGGGAAGGAGATATTTTAGTGGATGGTGGCGTGCTGAATAATTATCCAGTCTGGATTTTTGATGGAAATTTTCCAGGTGATCCCGAGGGCCGAACGGCAGAATGTAATCCGCGGACATTGGGACTCAAATTGCTCACAGACCAAGAGGTGAAGGAAACGGTTTCGGGACAACACATATCTCATAAAATAGAAGGTCTCAAGGACTTTTCCCTCGCGCTGATGGATTGCCTCGGGACGCAAATTGAGCGGCTCCACATTAAACCGAAAGATTGGGAGCGTACTATCGCCATTAATACCCAACGGATTAAAACGACACAGTTCGATCTCTCGGCAAAGGAAAAAAATTTACTCCTTGAAGAAGGCCGCAAAGGTGCAGAAAAATTTTTCACCTGGTATGACCAGGAAAAAGCACAATAATTTGCCAAATAATTTCCATTCCGAGGTGAAGTCCACCATTGGATGCCATTAACCACTCTGTAATCCCAAACAATATAATTTTTGAATGACTCTAAATCGTCAAGACAAAAGGCAGGGACAGGGCAGCTAGATAAACCCGTTCCAGGAAACCTTATCTGGCGAAAAAAATTATTTTATTCTTGGGGCTGTCCTAGATAATTAAACCCAAGTTTGTTGCACTCAATGCTTTAACTGGGTGAGTTATTGCTGTGGATTCGGCATATTAAACCGCCATTCCCCCTCTTTTAGAAAGAAGTTGAAGTGCGGGCGAGGCACACCAGTGAATTTTCGTCAATCCCGCTTCGCCTGGTTCCAGAAATGTTCGATGCCGTTAATATGTTGATGCTTCTTCACAAATCCCTTCGAATGGTTGATCCGATAGTGTTTGAACGTTGACATATCCAAAACATTAACATTATAGGATCGATAGGTGTCGGTATAGACAAAACAATCAAGGACAATGCGATCTAGCATGATACCTAGAAGGATTTTCCCTTGCGTGTACACCCGCCCTCTACGCTTCAGAATACCAAACACCGGCACTTTCCCGGCTGCACCTCGTCCCCGTTTCCCCTTTCGACAACCTCCAAAATAACTTTCATCCACTTCGATGGCCCCGGCAAAAGGCATTTCTGCAGCCCGGGTTTGAGTGATAATTATGCGCAGTCGCAGGAAGTAATAGGCCGCCGTACTTTTATTCACGCCAACAAGCGCAGCCGAGGTGTGCCATGGTCCCAGAGACAACGTATTTGATCAATCGCGCCTGTTTCCATGGGCTTCACCGACTTTTCCGCATCTGACCATCCTAAAATAACTCTCATTAATTAGGACAGCCCCAAGTTAAATATATCCTGTAACAAAGCCTACAACGAGGTCTCTTCGCGAAAGGATCCTAAAAACAAATTTCCGCAAAGAATAGCACCGCCTATTAATAAGCCTCCCACACCTGTATACACGAATATTTCCGTGAGAAAATGTTCATGAGCCGGACCACGCCCGATGGAGGGGGCAAGGAGAAACATGGTTAGCCAAGAAAGTGGATACAAACTGCTGAGGCCGAGAAATATTGCGGAGACTTTTTTGTATCGTGATTTCATTCCGGACAACATGGTGAGTATGATCAGCCCCAGAGAAAAGGCAGCAATCCCCGTGGCATGGAAGTGAGCACGTTGGGCATATCGCCAAATCTTATCCGCACTTTTGGCGTCATGGACCGCCGGATTCGCTTCAATTCCCTGTTTAATATAACCTTTATATAGATCTTCATTAATACCGAAGAGAATTCCCATTCCCACACCAAACATCAATCCCAACAGCACGAGGCCCAGCCCAACTTTCACAACTTGAATCTCTTGAGTCATCATGTTCACAATCAATCTCCCATCATCCTGTCATAAATAATGACTGCCAGTCGCCGATTTCAAAAATACCCCCGCCAATCCCCACTTGCCGATTACGGTTAAACCTATCGGTTAGCGCAAACAGGTGTTGGGAGAGGGTGGATTACACCTGCTCATCTACTGCGGGCCATTCCAGAACGGCGCGCACGCCCCCCAACGGGGATCGCTCCAGATGCAAAGAGCCGCCATACAGCACGGCTATATCAAAGACAATGTCGAGTCCCAGCCCGGTACCCGGTGTGGCTTCATCAAGTCTGCGCCCCCGTTGAATGACCACAGTTTCCTGGCCTTCGGGGATACCAGGACCATCGTCTTCCACAATCACCCGCCAGTTGTTCCCCAACCGCTCTCCACGAATCTGAACTTCTTGCTTGGCCCATTTGCAGGCGTTGTCTATGACATTGCCCAACATTTCTTCTAAATCCTGGGCATCACCATGAAAATAGATTTGTTCCAGTCCTATCAAATGAATGCTGAGGGCTTTGCCCTTGTAAAGATGGTTCATCGAAAAACGCAGATCCTCGGCTATGGTCTCGACAGGCGTTTGAATACCCACAAATCGATTCGCCCCCGCTGTTCTGGCCCTTGAAAGATATCGATGCACCGAGTGCGTCATATTCTTCAGTTGTTCGCCCATCAGACTCCCCTGCTCCCCTTCCATAGCACGGGCCTCATTCGTCAAAACCGTTAAAGGATTCTTGAGCGCATGAGCCAAATTCGCGGTTTGGGTTCGAGCTCGCTCCAAGAGAGCCGTATTATGGTCCAAGAGCGCATTCAATTCTGAGACAACCGGTTGCACTTCCCCTGGAAAACTTTCCGGAAGCCTGGCTGTTTTTCCCAATCGGGTTTCCGCCAAAGCCCGTTGTAACCGGGAAAGCGGGCGCAACCCTATCCGAATCTGAAAGAAAACGGCACCCACTAATCCGACCCCCAATGCGGTCAACGTAATCAACAACATTTGAGAAAATTCCAGGACATCCTGATCTATGTTGGAAACGGGACCTGCCACCACAAACGTAAAGGAGGCTTGCGAATCAGGCAGGGTGACATTTTCAATGAGACCACGTAACGGCATTCCGGCAGGCCCCGTGAGAGCCTGATGTTGCAAACCGGTCCCAATGCCCGGATCGACGACCTCAAGGGTATGCTGCCATAGAGAACGGGAGCGGGCGACTAATTTCCCATTTTCGAGAATCTGCCAGTACCAACCGGATAGGGGCCGGTGAAAGCGAAGATTGGAAGGAGTCCATGTCATCTCTAACACCCCGGATTTGGCAGAAATATCACTGGCCGCAATATTGCCCTTAAGCTGATCAAACAAGAAATCATCAAATCGGCGTTCCACATGGGAGCGAAAGAGAAGGATGAGCAGCACACCGACCACCACAAGAGTCAATACTACCCACACGCTCGAGAGAATCAGCAGGCGCAGGGCAAGCGTATTACGTTTCATGATCGACCTCGGTGAGTTGGTATCCCTTACCCCGGTGAGTGCTGATAAATGAGGCCCCCAGCTTCTTTCGCAACCGATTGATTAACACTTCGATTACATTAGAATCCAGATCAAATTCCTGGTTGTAGATATGTTCCGTAAGTTCGGTCTTAGATATGACGGCCTGGGGATGATGGAGAAAATACGATAAGGTACGGAATTCCAGCGCGGTCAACTCCACGGGTTGATCGTGGATGGTCACCCGTTGGCGACTCGTGTCGAGGATGACCGGACCCCAGGTCAAAACAGCGCTGGCGTGGCCCGCCGCCCGCCGAATCAGCGCCTCTATCCGGGCCACGACTTCTTCAATTTCAAAGGGTTTAGTCAAATAGTCATCCGCCCCAGCCCGTAAACCCAACACTTTTTCCCGCCAGGTATCCCTGGCGGTTAAAATAAGAATTGGCATCGTGCGTCCCGCTTGGCGCCAACGTTGTAACACTTTCAAACCTTCACATTTCGGAAGACCCAGATCAAGGATCACCGCATCGTAGGATTCCGTCTGGCCGAAATACTCCCCTTCCTCCCCATCAGGGGCCACATCCACGACATACGCTGCTCGCTGCAGCGCATCGACTACTTGCCTGGCCACCTGTGGGTTATCTTCAACCACAAGCACTCTCATAGAATTACCCTGGGACAAAAAATCCTCATCACGGTGAATGGTCTCGCTGCCCTTTGACCTTGAGAACCGCCATCGACTTGGCATCGTAGTCGATTTTTAAAACATTGCCCTGTGGGGTCAGTAGCTTGACCTCATAGATCCAGCGCAAATCCTCCTCTTCTAATTCCAACTCAAGAATGATTCCCTCAAACTCTTTTTCCACCTTTTGGAACAATTGTTCGACAGGAACCACTTCGGCCTTTAAGCGTTGATACCCTGGGACGTCGTCATCAGGATACGCTGATGGGAGAAATCCGAACAGACCGATAATGACCCAGGAAATCCACGGCAATAAAATTCTATCGGTTTCGTTTTTTTTCTCCCGATCGACTTTCATTTTTTCCCTCCTTTCTCTATGCGGACATACGGAGAAAACCTCTTTGGACCACCATCTTATCATGACCAACCTTACGGCAAGCTTAAAATTCTGTTTAGCGTAATCTCTGAATATGAGAAATATCGAATCTATCATCATTCACAAAAAATTCTCTCAGAGGATCAACACGTCCTAAACGGTAGTCGGTAGGGTGGGTCATCTCGCAGCCCAAAGACAGCAGGAACGACCATCGAGGACGACGAATAGAGCGTGAGGAAGCCCAGCCCTCGACGATTCATAGGCAAAATTTGGTTCACCGATACGATGCTTTCCCTATAGGTTTCAATTTTTCCCATCCAGGCCCCACCCCTCATCATCCCTCCCAGATACATGTTGAGGGATTTCAAGAAAACGTTATCACACGGCGCGTTCATATGAGTGCATTGGCAAAAGATCAAAACCCAAAAATAATCCGAGCTGCAGCAACGGGAAAGTTCTGATGTTCTGTTCGTTCCATCCCGAATCCGCATTGGATCTTCGCATGGCTGGCGACACGGACATGCAGTTGGGGCATCACCAATGTGATATCGGGGCGCTTTGGTCGAGATTCCCAATTCATCTCTACTCCCATATGAAATTTTTTCGAGAATGAATACGTAAGGTTACTATTCACCAATCCTTCAAGATGCCCGTGAGAGCCGAGGTCCGTCAGTCGCAACCCCATCATATTCAGCATACTCCAATAGGTATTCATCCGATATCCAAATAGATAGAGCAGGTCATTCTCGAACTCTCCCCCATCTTTAAACTCTCCAGGATCATGTTCAAACTCTCCACCAGCATCCTCAAACTTTACACTATGCCGATGGTATTCACCGATGTATTGCCACCCATGAATAAAACTTCCATTTTGGAGAAAATGAAATGTCCCTTGCAATCCCAGTTTATAGGCTTTGACGACACCATCTTGCGTCGGCAATTCAAACTCAATCCCATAGCCATCTGCAAACGCGTACTCAAATTCAGGATTGACTCTTAGTGCATCATCCTTGAAATTATATTGCAACAAAGTATTAAACTCGTAATCATGTTTGTGGGAATTCATTGGTAAGACCAAATCAAAGACCATGGGTTCGAGGAGACCAGGGGAGGCCCTGAATGTTCCACCTTCAGAAGCGTAGCTCATATTTGAAATAGTCATGAGAAGAAGAAACCAGGCTGAAATTGTTGGTCTGTTCATTCCAAATTTTCTGTCCCACCTTTCTCCATACATTCATAACCCTGCCCCTCTCTGAGCTCCCATCCTACCGATCCAACATTTAAGCCAGGCTGAAATGCACTTTCAGCGTGGCTTCAGGATGCTAGGGGTACAATTCAAAAAGAATCCTGACAGGATTGAGACACAAAGAAAGGAGGTGCAAGAAATAATCGGTGAGATCAACAGACCCATCATTCGTGGTGGATTGGTGGCGGGAGGATTCGTTGGGCTATTGGCCCCAACAAGTTGTAAGCGGTTTACACGTTAATTTTTCAACCAAGGAGAAGCATTATGAGCAGACACATTCTTTTCATGACCGTGGGATTGTTCTTGTTCAGTACACTCACCCTCTGGGCGCAATTCCAGGATCCAAGACACACTGGCATCACAACCGTGTCTGCGGCTCAAGAGGCCAAGGATGATACCTGGGTGACGGTTAGCGGCAGCATTCTTCGCCAAGTGGGCGAAGAACGCTACCTGTTCCAGGATGCCACCGGAACCATCATCGTCGAAATCGATCACGAGGATTGGGGAAAAGTTACCGCCAATCCGGAAACGATCCTCCGAATATCGGGAGAAATCGATCGAGAATGGTGGACAACGGAAGTTGAGGTGGAACGGATCGAAGTGATGTCTGCCTCCAGTCAGGGCTCTAGTCAGTTGCAACGGAACCAGTCCGATCAGACCAACCCAATTGACGGTGGGCAGACTTCAGGCCAGAGCTTAAGTCTGCTTCAACTGCATTGAGGAAGAATGGTCTATCAAGATTTTACACCCTCCATCAATTGGTGGAGGGTGTGA
>JAUIKP010000496.1 GCA_030430725.1 Nitrospiria bacterium | reverse complement strand
TGCGTGAGCAGGTCGGCATCCGCCGTGGAAAAGGCCGAGGGACGGGTGCTGCCGACATTCAATGTCCCCAAGACTCGATCGGACAGCAGGAGGGGCACACAGCACCCGGATTTCACGCCCTCCGCGATCAACTGTCGGGCGGTATCGGAATGAAATTGTTGAAGATCGGCTTCATGCCAACACACCGTTTTTCGCGATCGGAACGCTTCCCCGGCGGGCGTGTCATCAAGCGCGATGGAATGGCTTCCCCCCAACAAGCCTTTTCCTAAAGGGAAATTCAGCACCTGTCGACGAAAATTCTTTGCATCCGCATTATAAAAATATAAGCTGGTGGCCTCATGCGGAATCACCCGTCGCAAGGACGTAACCATGGTGGCAAACAAATCCCCCAATTCCAGTTTGGCTACCACTGCATTGTTGACGTCCAGCAAGACTTGCAGACGATCCCGCTCTCGGCACAATTCCTCTTGATGCAGGACATTGTCCACCGCAACCGCCACTTGCCTGGCGACCTGCAGCAGAAACGTCAATTCCGACTCCTGGTAGGTGTCCTTTTCCACACTCGCGAAGTCGAGTGACCCCAGACGGCGTAAGGAGGTGGTCAGCGGGACGGTACATAACGACTGCACGCCGTCTTCGAGCATTAATGGGAGCACCGTTGGAAACCGGGAGTCCTGAGTCAGGTCGGAAATAATCAACGGCTGCTGGGTTTGCCACACCCAGCCACTGGGATGGGCATCCAAAGCCCACTCTTTCCCGCCCTGAATATCCGCAGGAATATTGGCCTGAATGAGGTAATCCTGAATGGTGTTCCGCTCGGACCGATGGAGAGCCAGGCCGATGAAATTGAGGGGGACGATGCGGGGAAGTCGTTGAGCCAGGTCCTGTAACAGGGTGGTCAGGTCCCGATGGGTGGCGATCGATTCTGATACCTCCAGCAGAGCGTGGGAACGCGGATCAAGATCCCCGGGAACCGACTGAGTCCGTTCATTCATAGGACAACAGTATCGCCGATTCCATCTATCAAAAAAAAGTCACCCGGCCCCCGGTTGCCTCCTGCGATCAGGAGGCACTCGTCGGTGAGGCAAATGTGATTCCAATGTCCTGAACCTCCCTGTATGGAAGAAGCCAGACCAAGGATTCATCATGCAAATCCCCGACCTGGATCCGATTACCCCAGGGATCCCGGAAATCACATCGAAAATCCGGATGGACCTCCAGTCCGTATTTCTTGGTGATTTTTTCCCGTACTTCCTTTACCTGTGCGTCATCCCGGACCATGATGCCGAAATGTTTGGTGCGATCCGGTTGAAGGGTTTTCACTTCAAAAATGGCCAAAAACTGATGCTCTCCCATTTTGCACCAGGCGTTGCCCTCCCCGCCCCGCAGCATCTCAAGATTGAAGACATCCGCATAAAACTCGACGGCCTTCTGGGCATCGTCCACTTCAATCACCACATGATTGACGCCATAGACTTGTACCGGCATAACGATTTCTCCTGTTTCCTATTAGAGGTTCATCAGGCTTTTCCGTACATCACTTCCATGCTCGTGCTCTTCTTTCGACATGAGGCACCTTTGATTTCCTCTCCTTTGTAAGGAGAGGATAGGTGAGGTAGAGTCCGATGCCTATCAGTAAAACATCCCCGGGCAATCATTGAAGGCCCCGCAGAGGCTACCTCCCCTTTGCTCCTCCTTGCAAAGGAGGGGGACTCTCAAACGTTCACCCCTTACTTTTTCCCCATGCAAATGTCGGAAGACCCCCTATTTTTTGGTGATGATAACCCGTTCATTGGATGCAGGAATATCCTCCATGATGCTCTCCCCAAATCCGGCATGACGGAACATGCGATCATATTCACTGAAGACATAGGCATCCCCGGCCGGCGTGGTGGCCAACATAATCAAGCAGAACTCCGCCATTGGCGCCGGAGAAATGCGATCTTCATTGGGAATAAATTCCAGCGTGATCACAGACCCTCCCGGCTTGAGTGAGCTATACACCTTCCTCAAAAAGGCGTCACAGGTGGGGACATCGAAGTGATGCAGAAAATTCGTGAGAAGAATCACGTCATAGTCTTTCTCGAATTCCACCTCAAAGGCACTCCCCGGCAATTCCTGAAATCGTTTGGTGATCCCGGCTGCCTGCGCATTCTCTCTGGCTACCGTCAACACATTGGGCCAGTCCTGTGCCGTAATCTCAACCTCCGGGATTGTGCGGGCGATTTCGATGCCGAACACCCCATGACCGGCCGCCACATCCAACACCTTCCGGGTACCCGGGGCTTCCCGCTTCACCCAATTGGCAATCCATTCAGCCGGACCTTTCATTAATGGAACCATAGAGCGCGCAAACGTCACCCAATCCGGATGTTCCGGTGCCAGGGTTCCTTTCTCCCCGACCACTGTTCCCCCTTTTCGAACGGCACCAGTGAGCTGTTTAAATCCTTCCACCAGAGGAGATGACAACATAAAGTTCAGCGTCGGCCCTAAATACGCAGCCGACGTCTTCGTTAAAAATAACTCCGAATCAGGAGTCAGCTGATATTCCTCCCCCTGTTTGGTCAGAAAACCTCCCACGGTCAGATAATCTCCCAACATTCTCAGCCCTCGTTCAGCACCTCCACATCGGGTAGCTAAGGCTTTTGGGGTGCGATGGCCTTCCGCGATGGCCGAAAACAGTTCCAGTTCAATGGCGGATTTCAAAGCTGCCGTTCGCATATGCCCATTGACGGTTTGAAAAAACAAAGCCGGTGAAGGTCCTTCAGTAGGTTTGGTTGTTGCCATGCTATGCTCCTATCTTTGAAATTGTCTCTTTCATAATAATTCGTGGGAATTGACACGACCCCTCGAATAGCCCTGTATTTCCCTGCTGTGTCCGCCCATCCGTACG
>JAUIKP010000495.1 GCA_030430725.1 Nitrospiria bacterium | reverse complement strand
CGGCAACATTGCCAGACCGGAAGCAAGAGACCCCGCAAGGAAGGGTGAACCGAGCCATTTGTCAGATGTTCATCAATGTCGGATTAGATCCAGCCTATGCTCTCCGACTTCCGCACAAACTGGAAAAAGCCGGATTCCATATCGACAGGGCTCAGGCCCTCATGCATCTCTGTCCTGGGAATTCGCCAATGGCTAGGGTGATGGCGGAGTCGGCCCTGGTACTCGAACAGGAGTATATAAAGACCGGCTTATGCTCATCGGAAGACATTCAAACCTATGTCAAACTCTCACAGGACTCCACTCATTGGGCGTTGTACCATTCCACCACCTCGGTGATCGCTCGTAAGCCCATGATGTGATCCCACCCACATGTTCCTCATCAAGCCATATCGCCACGATCTTAAAATATTGAAAACCTCATTCACACACGGGCAATGAACGCGAATGCATTTCCTCGGCGGATCCTCAGGCTGCTCTATTCAATCAATATGTAAACGATGGGTGCGCGGTGAATCTTCTGTGGGCATCGTCATTGACACTCTCTACTCCCTGGTCCTAAACATTCCTATTACCCTTTCCATTTTTCCTATGAATTTTCAGGATTGTTTTTCATGAAAGGGGCACATTCATTTAATAACCCATCAAGGCATACTGATTGCAGATTTCTGATGGTTATGAATGCTTCATGCCAGGACGGAAGTATTCAGCTGATTTTTGAGCGGAGAGATATGCTTTAACTTCATACGAAGCTTCAAGGAGGTCACCATGAACACGAGTTATTTACCGGACACGACTCAACGAACCGCAGGAATATTTTCCGGCCAGAGCTATCGGGGCGGAGTCCTGGTTGTTGATGATGAAGCCGCCATTCGCACGGTCGTTCGAATGGCCCTGGAAAAAGACCGCTACTACGTAGTGGACGCGGAAGACGGGGCTCAAGGTATCCGCATCCTCAACGAGGGAGAGCATCCAGTGGTTATTGATGTCATCATCACGGACATTCGCATGCCCAATATCAATGGCATAGAAGCCATAAAATATTTTCAACGGGAATACCCCAGCCTGCCGTTGATCGTCCTAACCGGGTTTCCGGATATCGATTTGGCCACGCAGCTCATGAAACAAGGAATAACCGATTATTTAGTCAAACCGGTTGATCGGAAAAAACTACATACCGCCGTGGCCGATGCCATAGCCTCACGACCTCTCAACTGGTTTTCTTAAGGTTGTTCTTTCAATATGTTGAGTGCTCTCAAGGGCAAAAAACTTTCATCGGTTCTTCTGGGTGGAGATATAAAAATGGAGAGGGGGGCTTTTTGGCATAGCCTTCTCCGGTCTGTCCTTTTGTCCTTTTAGCTTTATCCTTCCCACAAATTCGGGCATAATGTGGTATTCTCTTCTCTGAACCTTATGTCGTTCCTCGACCATTTTTTTAATGCCCTCCCGATCTTTCTCCCAATTTTATTGGTCTCCGCACTGGTCAGTACAGGTTTATGGGTAGCCCATTGGTTCTTCTTTCGCCGGAATGGAGGGTTGAAAGAGGAAGACCGATTCTCCGCCCGTGTGGGTATGCTGCTGTTGGTGGGCATTGGGGTTGTTCTCATTCTCCTGGCCCTTCCTCTTGACAAAGAAACCCACAAAGAACTTTTCCAGCTATTAGCGCTGTTGATTACAGCAGTGATCACGCTTTCATCTACGACCTTCGTCTCAAATGCCTTGGCAGGCATTATGTTGCGAGGCATGCAAAGTTTTCGGTTGGGTGATTTCCTTCGTGTAGAAAATCAATTCGGGCGGGTTACCGAGCGGGGCTTGTTTCATACGGAAATACAAACAGAAGAACGCGACCTCACGACTCTTCCTAACTTATTTTTAGTTTCCCACCCGATTACCGTCCTTCGTTCCTCGGGCACCATTGTCTCCGCCACAGTGTCGTTAGGATATGACATCTCCCACAAGACCATTGAAAAACTCTTATCGGAAGCCGCGCTTGCAGCCAAACTTAACGACCCGTTTGTCCACATCATGGAACTCGGGGATTATTCCGTGACGTATCGAGTCTCTGGATTTTTGAGTGAAGTCAAACAACTGCTGAGCGCCCGGTCGAACCTTCGCGCCCAGATGCTTACCACGCTGCATGGTGCGGGAATCGAAATTGTTTCACCTGTGGTCATGAATCAACGCCGGATGGAGGATGGCATTCGAGTCTTACCACCTCAATCCTCAGAATTTCCGCATAAAGAAGAAAAGGTGGTGGAAAATAATCCTGAATCACTGATCTTTGACAAAGCCGACGCCATGGCACAAATAGAGGCTTTAAAAGAGCAGCGTGAAGCGATTCGGGAGGAAATTACTGTCTTAGAGGGTCAAGCCAAATCCAAAAAGGAACACATCGGCCCCTGGATTGCACAACGGATAACGCGCATTCGACAAGAAGAAGAACGTCTCTCCCTCCAGATTCAACAAGCCGAGGCAGCAAAAATTGAGTAAATTCGCCTGTAAAATCCCTCACCACCAGCCAGCATTTCAGAGACTCCATACTTTCCCTGATTAGGGGGATCAAGCTCACCTATCCTCTTCAAGTGTATTGAGATCCTTCGCTACTGTTTTAAAGTAGGCCAGAAGGTCTCGCACCGATATAATCCCAATGATAGCTCCACTTTCTCCAGTGACAGCCAAGTGGCGAATTTTACGATCGGCCATAAGATCCCGGGCATAATGGACAGACATATTCCTGTCCACGGTTATGATCGGGCTGGACATCAGTTCCTTCACCTTCAAGCGTTCAACTTGGGCAGGGTGTTCAGCGACCGCGCGCACGACATCCGTTTCAGTCACAATTCCGGAAAATTCAGACTCTTGCTTAACCAACAATGAACCAATCCGTTGGTTATGCATATGTG
>JAUIKP010000023.1 GCA_030430725.1 Nitrospiria bacterium | reverse complement strand
GCCGGAGGCGAAGATTGACCAGGTTTTGAGTTGGGCTGCACTTCGAGCCGTTGGAATCGTTCCTTGATTGATTCGACGGGTGTGACATTGGGAATCGATAATTTTGCAATTCGTTGATCAATTTCCGACTGCCCCTGCTGAGCTGATGTGGAAGAAGAGGGCAATGGTTGTTGTGAGAGGGGTGAGGCTGGAGACGATTGTAAATGTGGGACTTTAGCTTCTTCCATCAATTGCTTCATCATATCGGACATTTTCTCACGTTGGGGAGCTTTTTCCAGTGGTGGGGGGAGAGGAATTTTGGCTAATTGCGGAGCGGAGACTTCAGGGACCAAAGGTTTTTCCTGTGTTGGCGCAAAGCTTTTTGGCTGTTTTTTGATTTTTCGATTTGGCCCAGGCTTTGGAACTGTTGGAATGGTTCGTTTGAGAGCTTCCTCAAGATTATTTGATGGAGAAACGTCGTTGGGTTGTCTTTCTTTTTTGGATGTCCTGAATGGGGTCACCGAACTTAATTCCGGTAACACAGGAGCTAGTTTGACAGTTGGTTCAATTTTAGGATGCTGCGGTTGTGATTCCGAACCTTGAGGCTCGGGAGGAACCGTTGTTGGGGGCGCAGCCTCTTTAGAAGTTGGCGTTATAGTTGGAGCAGGTTTGGGAGTGACTAAGGGTTGTGAGGAACGTAAGCGTTCCGGGCGTGAAATTTGTGGAGCTACAGGGGGCATGCGAAGGTTTTCAAATAACGGTGACTGGTCATTCAAGGGAGGTTGTTCGTCTACTGTGGGAGGTGGTGCTGGAGAAGCCATTTTTTGTTTGTGAGGCATTACAATTGAGCCAACAGCCCCTTCCAAGAAATCCGATAATCGCTCGGATGCTTTTGGGACTGGCAACGGAGGAAGGGGGGCTTCTCTTGGTTGCGTCTTTGTTGGCTCTGCTTTTGTTGGTTGGGATTTTTGTTGAGAGGGCGCTGGGGGAGAAGATTTTTTTTGGCTTGGAGCCGGAGCCTGGGCTTCCGGCATGGAGATTAGGGTTACATCGATAGCTCGGAGAGGTTCCTCAACTGTGGATTGAAATCGTAGAAACAGGGCCATCAAAATGACGACAGCATGGAAAAGACCTGAGGTAGCGAGTCCCCAACGGAATGAAGAGTCTTCCTGAGAAACGTCAGTAGCGAGCCCAAGGGAAATTAGACTTGGGGATTCAGCATGTCCCATTGGTCAAACGTTTAGCGGGAAATCCCGATAGTCTCGTCCTCGATTATTGTTTCAATCTTTGGGCCGGTAATCATTCCGAGACGTTCAATTTTGGCCCCCTTGACCTCATCCATGACCTGCACAACAGTTCCATAGGGCACCGTTTGGTCCGCTCGCAAGTACACCGAAATCAAGGGATTTAAGGTTTTGGCTTCTTGAAGTTTGGCTCGTAAATTGACCAAACTTATGGTGTCATTGCCGAGGGATAAGGTGTGATCCCGCTGAATTGTCACAATCAAGCGTTCCTCGGCCTTTATATTGTTGGCAGTTGTTGTCGGGAGGTTAATGTCCAATCCCCGATGTAGCATCGGGGCGGTAACCATGAATATCACCAACAAAACCAGGACAACATCGACGAGAGGAATAACATTGATTTCAGAGAGAAATTGCCGGGGCTTTTCTCCAGTGTTCATCGTGTTACTTCCACTTCAAAGGCTTTTTCCGCTTCTTCAATGGTATTGAGAAATTCAATCGTAAACGCTTCAACTCTGAAGGACATCTTTCGAATTCTAGAGAGAAAATAGTTGTAGGCCATTACGGCAGGAATTGCGGCAAATAGCCCAGCAGCAGTGGCCACAAGTGCTTCAGAGACTCCTGGAGCAACTGCGGCAATGCTTGCTGAACCTTGTAGGCCGATTTCATGGAAGGCATTGATAATGCCCAAGACGGTTCCGAGGAGACCAATAAACGGAGTCAGATTTCCTGTGGTCGCCAAAAAAGGCAAATAGGCTTCCTGTTGGCCAATTTGGTTCTGGATGATGTATTGAGCGACCTTTTCCAGGTATTGTCGGTTTGGGGAGCGCTCCCCTTGTTTTGCCTCAAGAGAAGGTCTCGAGGTGAATAGATCGGAGGATTCGGGCAAACGATCTGTTATGCCCAAATAAACCACTGAGCTTGGGCTGTATACTAATGATTGAGCCTGGCTTCTTAAGGTGTGCTGGTCGATTGGATTCTGTTCGTACAATTGGAGAAATTGTGATTCTTCTTGTCGAATGCGATTAAATCGCCTAAGTCTGTTCACGATGATTCCCCATGAAATCACGGAAAAAATTGATAGGATAAAAAGAATGACTATAGATAGCAGGCCCAAAGACCCAAAAAACTCAGAAGGGTTGGCAGCAAAGGTCATAGATTGTGTTTCGACCTCCTCTAGACTGATAGAAGCTAAACAGGGGATTATTGATACTGAAATAAACCACTGAGAGATGAGGTATGGCGGGGCCGACGGGATTTGAACCCGCGACCTCCAGATTGACAATCTGGCGTCCTAAACCTAGCTGAACGACGGCCCCGAAAAATTTTTTGATCTTGGGCAAATAGCCCACACATTCATTCAAAGAGGATATGAAGTTTTATGAAGAACTTCGTAATATATCAGATCAAGAATACCATAAGCCAAAAAAATATAATTGGTAGGCGGAACAGGGATCGAACCTGCGACATCTGCCGTGTAAAGGCAGCGCTCTGCCAGCTGAGCTATCCGCCTAAAAATAAAAACACTACAATTATTCTATTATAACAGTGAGTTAGGGCTTGTCAACTCAAATGGAATAGTGTGGAATACTGTTTGACATGACTCGGACACGTGGGTATAAGGCAGCACGCCTTAGTGAATGCGTAATGCCGGAAAAAATTGTGGTCGTCTTGGTGACGAGAGGGAAGAATAATCATGGGATATAAAATTAAAGACCTTGGCAATAAACCTCCGATGGTGGAACAAGCTCAGTTTCTGTCTAGTAAAGAACGGTTTTTGTTTTTTGTCGAAGAGAATCGAGCTTTGGTCTGGGGAGGAATTTTTCTTGGTCTGGCGGTGATTGTGGCGATTGTGACCTTGAGTTGGCTTAATCAAAATAATCAAGAACAGGCCTGGGAGTTAGAAGGCCAGGCGCAAACAGTCTATTTGGATCGTCCTTTGGATGATGTCAAGAAGGGCCAGGAGAATATTCAAAAGGCTTCAGGGATGTTTAAAGACATCCTTAATCAATTTCCTGGAACGCCTAGTGCGGCAGTCTCTTCATTTTTATTGGGAAACAGTATGATGGAGGAGAAAAATTACCAAGGGGCGATAGAAGTTTATAACTCATGGATAAAGGAATATGGACAAGATCACATCTTTCTCGGATTAGTACAGCAACGATTAGGGTTTGCCTATTTACTTAATGACAATCGAGAGGCTGCCTTGCAAGCTTTTGACGCGGTGTTGGCCAATCCACATGCGTTAAATAAAGACCAGGTAGTTTTTGAGCTAGCGAAGCTGGCAGAGGCTGATGAAAACATTGCTGAAGCGGTGAACCAGTATAAAAAGGTTATCCAGGATTTTCCTTTATCTCCCTTTGCCTCGGAAGCCGAGCTTCGGGTAAAGGTATTAGCGCCAGAAGAAACCACAGATTCTCCTTCATCGGAAACAAGTGACTTGAACGCGAGTGAGAAGAGCAGTCCTGAAACCCCACAGGTTCAGGAGGAAGGTGAGGGAAAATAAATATGGGTTCAGTTGCTGAGCCCGAATAGGCAGGTTATTGGCTCACCATTAACATGCGGCCGGCCTGGATAATGCTGGAAGAGAGGTTGTTGAGTGCTCGCAAATCATTCACACTCATACTAAATTGTCGGGCAATCGTCCATAAACTATCTCCACGTCTGACCTTATACCATTTAGAGTTGTTTTTGCTCGAAGAGCCGGCCGAAGGGTTCTCTTTTACGCGTAACCGATCACCGGGATGAATGATATGGCTTGAGAGATTGTTCATCCTCATCAGTGAATTAACGGATTTTCTAAATCGAGTGGCAATGCTTCCTAGGGAGTCCCCGGATCGAACCCGGTACCAGGTGACAGTGTCAGTGTAATCCTCATCGACCTCTCCACGAACTCGGAGTTTGGTTCCTACTCGTATAATATTGCTCCGCAAGTTATTCATTTGCTTTAGTTGACTGACTTTCATTCTATATCGTTTGGCAACAACCGATAAGCTCTCTCCTCGTCTGACCGTATGCCATTCGGTCGGTGGGGGAGGTGGTTGGGTCCAGACAGTGAGGGTCGAATGGAGTTCCTCGACAAGCGAAGCCATTCCAAGGGGTACTTTCAGATAATAACCGGGAGCCGTAAGGCTGGGCACGATGCTGCGTCGAAGTTCAGGATTCAACCGTTTAAGTTCCTCAACCGGAATCCCGGTTTTTTGGGTGACGGCCGAAAGATGAACGCGTTTTGTAATCAGGACCTCTTCAAATTCATGGCGATCACCGTCAGGAATTGTGAATCCATAGGCCGTGGGATTTTGGGCAATAAGGGTTGCCGCAATAAAGCGAGGCACATAGTCTTTAGTTTCCCGTCTTATGTAGCGTGACCGTCGTATCTTCCAAAAGTCACGGGTGCCCGTTTTTTTGATGGCCCGCGAAATCTTTCCGCTTCCCGCATTATATGCTCCGAGCGCCAGAGGCCAGGAGCCAAATTGATCATATAAATCACGAAGATGATGGGCGGCAGCAACTGTTGACTTAATCGGATCCCGCCGTTCATCCAAATACCAATCGACATCGAGGCCATACACCCGTCCCGTCCCTTTCATAAACTGCCAGGGCCCGGAGGCACGGGATCGAGAAAATGCACGTGGGTTAAACCCACTTTCCACGAGTGAAAGATACATGAGTTCCGGCGGGAGGCCCAGTTCGCGAAAAACCGGTTCCACAAGATCTTGGTAATGATGAAAGCGGTCAAGATAGGTTTGAAATCGTTCATGAATTCCATACTGAAAATATTCAAGATTTTTCTCTACGGAATCGTTCAGGACAAGGGGAATGGTGCCATAAGCCCCTGGCCTTCTCTGTTGGGGGGCTTCCCAGGAGTAATCGAAAACTTTGGCAAATCGCGCTAGGACAACTTGCGACCGTTCCTCAGGTGAGTCAGCCGGGTAAAAACGTAATTTCGTAGATGAGTTGACTGAAAACCGAGTTTGAGTGTCGAGGGCTTCACGTTTGCTCTCCTCAGGTAAAAATCTTCGCTTGTTTTGAGAAGTATTCGATTCCTGAGGGTCATCAACGGATAAGGGGTCAAGGGTTTTTCCAACATCGGATGATTGAATCTGTTGCCCTGGTGTTTGAACTAGGGCTTCTGTGGAAGACTGATTCGGGTTATCTTCAATAGATAGCCCTGTCATGCCTGATGTTGTTTCCCCAGTTTCATCTAAGGGAATAAGCGATTGTTGATCGTGACGGTTGGGACTGATCGGAAACGCTTGAGGCTCAACTGAGGTCGCCGGGCGAGGGTACCTATTTGCAACGGCATAATTTAACGTAAGTGTCTCAGTGGAATCTTTGGGAGGGAAAAAAGAGGATTCGCCGAGGGTTGGTTGAGGACACAGGGTTAACGGGATCAAAATCACACTGAAGGCAACCAATACGTTGCGGGCAAAACCAGTTGCTCGCATTGGTATAAAGGAGGGTGAATCTTGTAATGTTTTATCTAAGTGGCTCATTTTATAAGAGTTTTCGGTGAATTTGTATATAACTTGATAGGCTACCCTCGCAAGAAAAAATTGTCAAACCTGTTCACCAATTTTTGAGATTCTGTACATGGGTGAAAATTGTGCACGAATCGCACCAAAAAGTAAGTGTGTGAAAGGATAAAAAAATATGGTGGGTGGGTCAACAAGAGTGGCTTCTTTCTTCCAGTTGTTAGGCAAAAATGTCACCGATGAGGGTTAACCGGTAGGGCCAGAGTAAAATACCGCCCTCCTTCCGCATGCAATAACCTTTTCTCCTGCAATGTTGTGAGGATATCCGTGAGTGGCACGATAATGTCTTCCTTCGGTCCAGGAAAGGAGTAAGCCTGCAAGGCTTTGCGAATCTGTTCGACGGATTTGGGTTGCTCATTGCAAAATTCTAAGATGAAGGCCTGTGGTCCTTCAAATCGCTCACTGGTGGGAGTTAAGCCTCTCCCATCATAGACGGTGAGATAACTCAAGGCTTTTGCAAAGAAGAGAAAGGGCCGATTAGAAGAGTGATAACGCTGTTTCCACTCTTCAACCAGTCTGACGAGTTCCTTATAGAGATGTGGATCGACTTTCCAATCGATTGTATACTCAAAATCATAGGCGATTTTGTTGAGATCAACCTGTCTGTCATCATACACATAGGCATAGGCTAACCCCGGTCCCGTTTGGCTAATGCCATATCGTTCAGGCCACTTAAAATAAGGACTAAACCGTTCGAGCCAGAGTTTGGCTGTGGATTCTGGCGGTTGGAGGTGGGTCAATGAGGGAATGAGGTTGATTTGTTGTTGGTAATCGGCATCTGTTTCCTGTGGAAAACCCAATAAAATATTCCAGGAGAGGTCAATATTGTAATAACGGCTCCATTTTAAGCATTCAATGTTTTTCAGTGGGCTGACACCTTTATCCATTTCCTTTAGTTGTGCCAGACTCAAACTTTCGATGCCCGGTTGCATGCATTTAACCCCGCCCTTCGCCAGTGTCTGAATTTGTCGTTTATTGAGATTGCTTTTCGTCTCCATAAACACGTCCAGATCCACGTGTTCTTGGGCCAGTTTCCCGAAGAGACCGTCCACATATTTCATATCAATAATATTATCGACCAAGCGAAAACGGGTGGTGTCGTACCGGCTGGAAAGATAGTCCAATTCTGAAGCGACCTGAGCAGGATTTTTTGCGCGGAATTCCATCGCTTGAGCATTTAATCCGCAAAAGGTGCAATGATGCTTTTCTCCCCACCAGCATCCACGAGATCCTTCATAGAGCAAAATCCGGTTCAGTCCGGTAGATCCCTGCTTGGCTAATTCCTTGAGTTCTGCAAAATAGTCGTCGTAATCCGGTGGAGGCGTTTCTGAAAACTGTGTGAATAGGGTCTCCTGAGGGGTAAAGAGAATCTGTCCTTCCCTTCGAAAGGCCACTCCGGGGGGAATATCCGTTTCATCGTCTAAGAGGATGCGTTGAACCAAGGGAGGAAAGGTTTGTTCACCTTCTCCGATGACGACATAATCAATCCAGGGAAATGCCCGAAAATGTTCCAGCCCCATTTCTCCGTCGAAATTTGCCCCCCCAAAAACAATCCGAACATCGGGATATATGTCCTTGATCAATTTGGCCAGACTTAAACTTGCGATATTTTGATCGAACGTGGAGGTGAAGCCCACCACTTTGAATTGACTCCAATCCACTGATGTCAGACACCAGGTTAAAAATTGAGGAGCAATTGATCGGGCAATCTCCTCTAAATAATTGATTGAACAACTGGCTTCCCGAGCTGTATCTTCGAAGATGGGTTTAAACACAATAGGGTATTCCCTGTGTTTCGGGTTGTTCCGAAACAGGAGGGCAGAGAACAGCCATTCGCCAAATAGGCCACGTTTCTCGCACAAGATTTCATATAAAGGCACCCCGATTTTATGGGCGAATTGGAGATTGAAATGATAGGTTTGGGTCCAAATTCCTTGTGCTTTCAGTAAGGATGAGAGGGTCCCTAATTGGATCGACGGAAATCTTGAATAACTAAATGGCATGGTTATCAGGGCGACCTTCGTTCCGAAAGATCGGAAATCGGCGGTGCCCTGATAGGCTGCATCCTGGGTTTGTTTTGCTTCTGCAGCGACCGGGTGAATCAAAGTCGGGCTGGTGGCCATAAGAGCTTTCAAGAGGAGGCAGGAAGTTGAAAGGCGCGATCGGCTTTGGCAGCTAAATAAAAATCACTTTCGGTGAGGCCTTGAATCTTGTGAGTCCAAATTTCTACCTTGCATTTTCCCCAGGCCAGATATATATCAGGGTGATGGCCTTCAAGTTCCGCCACATTCCCTACTCGATTAGTAAAAGCCAAGGCATCGGCAAAGTTGTCAAAGGAATAGGTTTTCTCAATATGACCTTGAGCATTGAGCGCCCATCCTGTTTCCAATTGAGCAAGCAGGTCCTGGATTTTTCGAGGTTCCAACGGAGGTACGCCCCCACGGCAAGGAACGCATGTGTTATCTGCTAGACTCATGTGCATCCTCCTTACATTCTGAATATTTCTAGTGGATTGCCTTTTACCCTATTAATGCCTTGTGCCAGGGAAAGCCTGTCTTCTTCCCACCTCCTTCGTAAAAATAATATTGGAAGGGGTAAAAACTCAAGGCAATTGTGCGGTCATCCCATACCCCCGGTCAGGCCCCTAATTATAGACATCACCAAGTTCGGTGCACAATTCCAGCTAGGGGAGAGGAGGGTCTTTGTAGAAACGGATAGGGCATGCAGCCTTTTACTTCCCCGCCCAGAGATCATTTGACAACCTGAATCCTAGACAGGTAGAAAAACACTCCAAAAGCTGAGGTCCGTCTGCTATTGGGCATTCTCGTCGTTATTCAGGACTAAAAGCTACCGTATGACAGATATTCTTCTCTCTTACAATGAGCCTCGGAAGCCTATGCTAAGCGATCAGGGAGTTGTGTCATGCCAGTGAATGCTCTGCGAAAACCTGGGGCGAGAATGAGTCTGCATGAAGCTCTTGAGCGAGTGGAGAAACTTAAGCGGTTATCAAAAAGCAGCAATCCTCATGAGGCGGCTTTGGCGGCCATGCGGTTGAAAGATTTTGATGTGGAGGTGGCTAGATTTCCCCGCCCCGAACCTGTTTCCGAAGAAGTTTCCCCACCCGAGGATCAGGCTTACCTCAATAAAGTTGTGGAAATACTTGAGGAAATGCCCATTGTTCCCCATGAAACGTTAGATGAGATAGAGGTAGAACAATCTTCTGATAAATCGAAGGTCAATTGGGATGAACTCCACTTTGCCCTGGTGAAGAAAGCGCAGCGTATGGGGGCAGATGCCTTGATCCATATTCAATTAAAAGGAACCGCTGAGAAAAAGGTACTTGGAGCCACGGCATTAAAATATCTCACTCCTAAAGAGGTTCTGGAAATTCAACAGTCCACGGCATTAGAGGATGCCGAGAAAGCCTATAAGGAAGCGCAAAAAGAGCGGCTTGATCAAGATCTAGCCCCTGGCATTGGCTAACCTGAAAATTTTTGTCAGAGTGAAGAAGACCTGGTAGGCTTCTAGGAGGAAACGAAAAGAGGCAGCTACCCTCAAATTCTGGATGGGGGACCTTCAATGAGTCGGGAGGTTCATTGAGCGCTATACTGCCTGCCTAAAAAACAAAGGGACGACAGGCACATGAGAATATGATATATTTTCTGCCGTGTTGACCCTCTCATCGCACCCTTGGCATTCTTTTTTTAATCCCCTCTTGTAATTTTTTCTCCCAGACTTTGGCTACGAGCAGAGAGAAATTTCACGGGTGGAAAAACCGTGAAAGCCGTTGCTATGGCCACAAGTGGCGAAGTGTGAAGGAAGAGACCATGGCGTACTCGAGTCAGGGTTCATGCAGATTACTGTCAAGTTGTGGTGTGCTTGGCTGTTGTCACAACTCAACAAAAGGACCAGCTGTGGAGAGAAGCCAAATTGTGTCCAAAGTTCCGGCGACTATAACCAGTGTCCTTGTGATGACAGTGTGGCTCACGGTAATCCTTTCGGGCTTGGCCCACACAAAAGAGACTGAATTGGTTTCTGTTGGGATACGGGGAGGGATCAATTCTGAAACCATTGGCATTCCGCCGACCGAAAAGGAAGATTTTGAGCAATATGATGTATTTGCTGTGATCGGAACTCCTTGGGGTTGGGATTTTCCCTCTTCTGGATGGGATATCCGTTTTATGTTTAATGTTGCTGCGGGGACGTTAAGGGCAGCCGGAGATTCCGGGTTCATTGGAGAGTTAGGTCCCGGCATCGCATTCACGAAGTCAAGCTGGAGACTCACCTTCGATATTGGCGGCGGTCCGGCGTATCTGAGCGAGGAGAAGTATGGCCGCCAGGATATAGGAGGACCCGTTCAAATTATTGGGCATGGTGGCCTTACCTATCATCTTCCCTGGAACGTATCTGCCGGATATCGATTCCATCATATGTCGGATGCCTCGATTTACGGGAGTAATAATCGCGGAGTTGATCTACACATGCTCGAACTTAGTTACCGGTTCTGAAGGTGGTTGAGAAAATTCTGCCATCACGGGGATCGCGCTTCGTGAAAGTCCTCCCGCTTTACGTTTTTTCTCTTTCAGTGGCGGAATCATTAATCTGATGAGGGTTGCTGCCTGGGAAACGAACATCCGAATAAAAAGAGACTCGTTGTTTAGTGCTGACGTTGTTTGGCGATGTCGAGTGCGGCAACCCGGTAGGTTTCAGCGAGGGTGGGAAAGTTAAAAATGTTGTCAATAAATCGGTCGATAGGCATATTATGCAGCAACCCCATCTGGCCAATATGGATCAGTTCGGTTGCGCCTTCTCCGACGATATGGATGCCTACAAGGTGCTCGCCTTTTGGGTCGGCGATCATTTTGAGTAACCCATTGGTCATGCCGGAGATCTGGCCTCGGGCAATTTCATGAAACCTCGCTCTTCCCACTGTCGCACCGCCGTAGGTGGCGATAGCTTCCTGCTCGCTTAATCCCACGCTCGACATTTCAGGAATCGTATAGATTCCCAGGGGAATATGCTCAGGAGCGACGCCGGCGTTGAGAGCCAGCGCATGACAGACGGCACGTCGGCCCTGTTCCATGGAGCAGGAGGCCAGCGACGGAGGGCCAATGACGTCCCCGATGGCATAGATATGGGGAACCGGAGTTTGGCAGTGGTTGTTGACCGGAATGAGCCCCCGAGTCGTCGGGTGTATTCCGGTGGCCTGTAAGTTTAAATGTTCCAAATTGGCCACTCGTCCGAGGGCCACCAGCACCTTTTCACTTTCCAGCGTTTCACCACTTTCTAAAACCGTGGTCACTTTAGAGCATCCGTCCCACTGGACGGTGTCGATTTTTTGTCCACCCCGATAGTGCCCTCCGGTTTTCTCAAACGCTTCACAAAATTCATCGGTGAGTTCCTGATCCAAAAATTTGAGCGGGCGGTCCGCCGTATCCACCATGGTGACGTGCACGCCCAGTAAGGCAAAAATTGAAGCGTATTCACTGGCGATGACGCCACCTCCCAAAACGGTCAGGGATTTCGGCAAATACACCAGGGAGAGAATGGAATCGCTGTCCAGAATATGTTCGTGGTCGATGGGAATATTATCAGGGATGCGTGGGCGCGAGCCGGTGGCGACGAGGATAATCGGAGCGGTGACGAAGGCAACGGTGCCGTCAATTTTTTGGATTCGCACTTCATGGTCGGACACGAAGCTCGCGCGACCATGGAGGCAGTCAATTCCATTTCGGGTGAGTTGGTCCTTCATGAATTTCCCATGCGCGCGCACGACCCGATCCAAGCGGGTCATCAGGTTAGTGATTTTGACATCGTCGCGCATGCGGAATTCAAAGACCTCAGTTGTCTGGAGAAATCGCACCATTTGAAGGGCGCTTTCCCGTAACGTTTTACTGGGAATGGTTCCCTGATAGACGCACGCGCCTCCCACCTCGCGGGTTTGTTCGATAAGGGCCACCTGCTTTCCAGCTTTGGCGCCTTGAATGGCGGCTTTTTGTCCTGCCGGGCCGCTCCCGATCACAATAAGATCATATGGGGTAGGTGACGTCATGCCAAAAAACACTCCACACTTGCCTTGACGGACTCGCGCAATTCCAGAAGGGCCGCCATGTCTTCAGGGTAAAAATTCAGATCCTGCACGATTGGGAGTGTGAGAAGGGTATGTTCGTCATGTGTTGAATCCCCAAGCATGACAGAGGCCAGATGATGAGCAAGGCAGGTGATCATGGCTCCTTTTGTGGGGGAAAGGCTTTGGTGGTACTGGTCGTCCTGGTAATAGCGGATCGTTTCCTGAACTGGATCGGGCAGTTGCCAGACTGCGGCCAATTTAGAGCCTGCCATGACGTGAAACTCTTCGAAAAGGGATTCAACGGTGGTCCAGGAAAACGGTTCCGGTGATTGGTCGGGGGATTGAGAGAGCAGATGAAGAATGGCAGGTTTCCCGATGGTATGCAGGAGCCCGCACAAAAAGGCGTTTTCCACATTATGACGGATTCGTCTGGCAATTTCTTTTCCGAAAAGTCCTGTCGCTAAGGCGTGTCGCCAGAGGTTCCGTACTTCTTTCTCATAGCCGGACGTATGAAATACGCCGCTTTGAACCGACACCGAAAATGCTAACCCGGCCAACATCGTCAACCCTAACCAGGTAACGGCTTGTTGCAGCGAGACGATAGGGGTGCGAGTCGCATAGGCAGGGGAATTGGCAATGCGGAGGATCTGTCCCGCAAGGGCTTGGTCCTGTTGGATCAATGCAGACAGTTTTGAGGCGTCCGCATCCGGATCGTTTGAAAGCAGAAGAACCCGATTGGCCACCACGGGCAGGAGAGGAAGATCCAGATTGCCTCGTCCCAATTGATCGACGAGGAAGGAACGAAGGGTTTCCCTCTCTTCTTGTGCAAGAGGAGTGATCGTGGAGTGTGCCATGTCTCAACTTGTCGGTTTTCGAGAAACAACCTTGAGAATTGTCCAGTTATGCCGGGTATCGGGTAAAAAAAAGAAAAATGAAACAGGGTGGCGTGGGCCGCCAGCTCAACTTGTCGGAGTCTCACCAATGAGTGCAATGAGTGTCAGGAATGACGGCCCTTTTTGTTGGTCGAAGGAGTCCTCTCACATCCCTGTCCGATGCGACCAAGTCTTTCAGAAAAAATGCCTCTCTAAAATATAAGCCATCCTCTCGAGGAGGTTTCCCTATTGTCGGGACCTGGATGAGATCTCATCCTCACCATCGGGGTATGGTTCATCATGGGGCCGTTGAAAAGGGCTGCCAGCGGCGTTCCCTGCCTTCGCCGGTGCGGCTTCCTGCAGGCAGGTCGCCATTTTCCCGTGCTCATGAACTGGAAGTCCGCTCTCTGCGCGCAAAACAAATGTTGTGCCCTTCGGGACACGGCAGACAATTTGCGGTCTTGCCGGACGAACTTTGTGAATCCGCCCCAAGGCCCCTAATTGTGCAACGCGCCTGTAGGTCACAATGCCCTTGGAAATGATTATGATTCAACACTCCCATCATGGTTGGCCTGGACTGATGAGGTGGTCTACAGTCAATCGAAGGGTCGATTGGCAAAGGGTCTGAGGCGGTGGGTTGAGGAGAGGCCTAACAAAGGAGCGAGCTATGAAACGATTAGACGGTAAAATCGCGGTGGTCACGGGAAGTAGCAGTGGGATTGGAAAAGCCATTGCCCTTCGATTCGGGGAAGAAGGAGCTACGGTGGTCGTGGCTGCCAGACGATTCGATTTATGTCAAAAAACTGCGAAGAAAATTAAAGAGGGTGGCGGAAACGCCCATGCTCAACAAACGGATATTTCCCAGGAAAAACAAGTCGACGCGCTCATACAGGAAACCCTTACGCGCTTTGGGCGTCTCGATATTCTTGTCAATAATGCCGGAGTGGTTGGAGGAGGACGGGTGGCTGATACCTCTACAAAAATGTTTGATGAGGTGGTGGGTACCAATTTGCGAGGGACCTTTTTTTGTTGCCGAGCCGGGTTTCAACAGATGAAAAGACAAGGAGGCGGACTTATCATTAATATCTCCAGCGTAGCCGGTGTTCAGGCCTGGGCAGGAACAGGCACATACAGCGCCACCAAGCATGGCATCATGGCATTGACCAAGTCGCTGGCCGATGAAGGACGTGCCTTTCATATTAAAGTGAGTGCGATCTGCCCGGGTGGTGTAGCCGATGAATTGGTGGATGCGACACCTGAGGAAATCCTCAACAGTGAAAAAATCGATCCCTATGATGTAGCCGAAGCCGCCATATTTTTGGCGACATTGGGGTACCATACGGTTGTGCATCAGATTGTGCTGGATCGGTTAGGAGCTGATTGGTAAGGAACGACTAGGCTTGAATTGAGAAAACGTGCCCATAAAAAAACGACCTTCCTGGATAAGCCTTGGAAGGTCGTTCTTCAATCAGACAGACTGACAGACTGCAAGAAAAATTATGTAGACCAAGCGAAAAGACTACTTCTCGTCTTTCTCTCCCTCAGCTTCATCGTCTTTTTCTTTCATCTTTTGATCGTCCTTTTCCCCCTCGTCATCCTTATCTCCATCTGAGCCTAAGGGAAAGGTGTTCTGAATGGACGAATTGTCAGCCAAGGATCCGGCGAAGGTCATTCCGCCGAAGGACAAGGCAATAAGTAAGGTCAATAACACAGTGAATAATTTAACCATGATTCAGCCCTCCAAAATTAATAAAGGTTAACTACGTTCTCCCAAAGAAAATCCTCTTGGGAGAGTGAAACTGAACATTCACAGGGTGAATTTATACAGCAAAACTTATTCCACGGTTTTTGAAAGGATCAAAAACCGTAACACATTGTTTTCTTTGATAAAATTTAACTGTCCTCCCTGGTGAATTTATGAAGAAATTCTCATAATTTCACCAAAAATAACATCACGTCCGGAAAAAAATAAGAAAATTCACAAAAAAATATTAAAATACAATGGCTTGCGTGACAATACAATGAGAAAAGTTCTGTTGAGTTCTCATCCTTTCCTACTGTATGGGTTGCCCTCCATAGAGTATGGTTTTCACTTCATCTGTTTTCCGATCTAACCACTGACGGAGAGGAAAAAAATGAATAAAATTAGTCAAAAGGACTAGGGAGCAAATCACGCAAAAGCGACGGTTCAAATTGGTTTGACCGAGGTGACTAAGGAGGGAAATTGAGTCGGGGAACTGCCAGACCCTGAAGATCTTGGCAAGGGTCTGTTGAAAAAAGCCGCCAGCGGCGTTCTCGCCATTTTCCCGTGCTCACGTACTACGCGTACGCTCCGCGCGCAAAAACGGCTGCGGCCTTGCTGGACGGACTTTTTTGAACCGACCCGTAGCCTTTGATGAGTAATCTCATTCTGCGCAAATTTGCCCTTGAACATCCTTATTATTCAACACTCCCTGGCAACGAAAATAGTTGGATGATCAACGTCGATAAAAGGAGCCCTGAAAAAACCAATCACGGGTCCTTTTCCCGTCGTTTTTGGGATGGGTCCATCTTCCCTTTGTCTTGAAATAATCGCCTCAAACTCATCGGGCTCTACCGGCAGGGGCTCGCAGGAAAACGTCCAAACTAATTCGAGGGTCTAGTCTAGGGGTATCACCGGTCACATCGCGACCTGTGCCGTGAAATACGGGAAGGCAGGGTGGGGTAGGTGTGATAGATATGCCGGAAGACGTCCTCGGCTTTAATCGCCACATCCTTTTCGGCAAAGCAGTCCACCGGCAGGCCGGTATCCTCGTTCCAGAGAAAATCATAAATAGCCTGGCGCACGGCATCCCGGGTGGCTTCTTTCTCGCGCCACTGGTCCACCCGAAGTTTCTCTTCCTTCAACCTTGCCAATAACTGCGTGCCCACCGCCTTGATGCGTTGGATTTCTGATGGCTTCAGGTTCGGCTTCTTCAGCAGGTCGAAGATGGCCAGTGATTCTTCATCCAGTCCTTCGCGCACCGCGCGGTGCGCTTCATCATCCAGTTCCTGCATCAGTTTGAACAGCGCCTCGAAGGTTTGCTCGATGGTCACCCGGTCTTTCTCCCGGTTGTATTCTGCCACGATATTCTCATAATGCTGCTGAAAGTTGGTGCGCAAGGGG
>JAUIKP010000494.1 GCA_030430725.1 Nitrospiria bacterium | reverse complement strand
GTCGTATCGACGTCATGCAAAACCGAGTGGAAACAAAACCCACAAAGTCCGCCGAATCAGTGGAGATCTTAGATCTTGCGGTGGTGCAGACGTTACTGAACAAAGGCACGGTTTATGCCATCCCCCAGGAAGAGATGCCGGACGGTACCTCGTTGTCCGCTATTTTTCGTTATTAATGAATCCGCCGCTTCATACTCTCCGTTTGGGCCACGCCCCCAGAGCCCGCGTCTATCAAGGGAAAGAATAGCCGGTTGGGTTTTCTGGATTAGCCGGTTAGTCTGTATCCTGAAACACATACGATGAGGGTGATCGGGAGGGTTTGCCCTGCAGCCATGCTCTCGCGCAAACGGCAGGGACCTGGAAAATCCTCCTCTAAGAGTCCTTAAAGCCGCACGCATGATCCATTCTGATACCCTGGAGTGGGTGCCCTCGATATTTCGCGAAAATTAAGGGTTGTTGACAGTTCACGACTCACTCACTTTAGCTTACAAGTAGGTAGTACAACTGCTGAAGGACGCTCGTGGGGTTTCCTATTGAGGACATTCATCAATGGAAGGAGACAGGAATGGCCAATGACATGAAGGAAAAAGCGAAAGAAATCGGCAAACAGGTGCAGGAAAAAGCCGGTCAGGTCGGAGAGCAGGTTCGTGAACAGACCTCTCAACTGGCAAACCAGGCACAAGGCAAAGTGAAGAGCACACTCGAAAGCCAGAAACAAAAGGGTGTCGGGGAACTCAGCGGGTTAGCGGAAGCCGTGCGCCAAACCAGTCACACCCTGCGTGAGCAACAGAATGAAGGGGTCGCCAAATATGCCGAGCGGGCGGCGGAACACATGGATCGCATGGCGCAATATTTCGAATCCCGTGATGTCGGTGAACTCCTGAACGAAGCGGAAATGTTTGCCCGGCGTCATCCCGAAGCGTTTTTAGGCGGAGCGTTTATGATGGGTCTCGTGGCTGGAAGATTTTTAAAAAGTTCCAGAGATCGAAGGATAGACGATTCTTCCTCCTATGGACGGCAGGAATCGTACCGGAGGGAAGAACCCACGGCGACAACTACACCTGCCGCGCCAACCATGTAACGGGAAATCCAATTAATTACATTGAGGAGAAGGAGGGAGTTATGAGTTTATACCAGGAAGAACGACCACTTAGTGATCTCTTCCGTGACCTGATGAATGAAACTAAAGTTCTCATTCAACAGGAAATCCTGCTTTTGAAGCTTGAAATGTCCCAAAAAGCCACCCAGGCAGGCAAGGATGTGGCCTTTATAGCGGTGGGCGGAGCGCTGGCCTATGCCGGACTGCTGGTTCTTTTAGCAGCGGCCACGCTTGCTCTGGCGTTAGTTATACCCGGATGGGCATCAGCCCTGATCATCGGTTTGGTGGTCGTGGGGATTGGTTACGGCTTAATTCAGAAAGGCATCAGCGACCTTAAAAACATCAACCCCGCCCCGCAAAAAACCATTGACAGTATAAAGGAGACCAAACAGTGGACGACCAACGCACTCAATTAAAAACGTTAGAATCGCAAAAGATTGAAGATCCTGACCGGCTTCGCGAACAAATCCGAGAAACCAGAGCGGAATTGGATGAAACGGTTCACACACTTCAACAACGTCTGTCTCCGGATACCATCAAAGAACAGGTCAAAACCGCAGCCATGGATAAAGTCGAAACGGCAAAAGAACATGCCCGGACGAAAGTAAATCAATGGGAATCCATGCTCGTAGAACGGGTCCTGAATAATCCCCTACCTACCGCCCTCATTGGTGTGGGTCTTATATGGATGATGAAACAAGCCGCCAATCCCTCATCGGAAAGACACAGGTATGGAAGAGACCGCTATGGTGATGACTTTTCCTTGGATCCCTATGAAGAATGGCCGATCTATGCTCCCGAGGTGGATGCCGGACGAATTTCCCGTCAACCATCCCGCCGGGGCAGATCTCTTGACGCCATGAAGGCAAGAGCACAGGCTTCGGGGCAACAGGCAAAAGAACAGATATCAGAATGGACCGACCAGGCGAAGGAATCATTAGAAGACTGGAAAGAAGAGGCGTCACACCGGTCTGATGAAATTCGTGAGCGCACACGCGAGCGGGGCAAACGCATGAAGGATGAAGTGTCCCGGTATATTCAGGAGAGCCCCCTGGCGATCGGGGCCATGGCCTTTACCATTGGAACGGCTATCGGCCTTTCCCTGCCCAGGTCTGAAAAGGAAGATCAATGGATGGGTGAAACACGCGACCGGTTATTGGAAGAAGCCAAGGCGACCGCCAAAGAGATTATGCCCATGGCCAAAGAAGCCGCGAGTGAGGCGCAGCGGGCAGCCGGTGAGGCGATGAAAGAACAGGTCGGCCTGAGATAAAGAGCGACAGCCACATCAACGGTTGCATGAGCCGGTTCGCCAAAAGTTTAGTGTAGGACTCAATAATGACAGGTGAGTGAATGCTTGTCTGAGAATTCTGTTCCGGTCCGTTCTCCTCAATGAAATTCTTCATTTGGACCAAAATTTTGCAACAAAAGGATGGAATATGTCCTCAACCAACACAACCGAAAAGAAGTCCGGCCCAAGAGGCCGGAACGCCACCCAACCTAGCCAAATCACGAATGCGGGGTGGTGGGACATCCTCCTGCGGGTGAAGGATCAGATCTCACAGGATAACGTGTCGATTGTCGCCGCGGGAGTAGCGTTTTATGCCGTCCTCGCGCTCTTTCCGGCGTTGGCCGCCATTGTGTCGCTGTATGGATTGTTTACCGAGGTCTCTGATGTCCAGGCACAAATTACTTCTCTCAGTTCCTTTCTCCCCCAAGACGCCCAAACGTTGATCGAAGAGCAGCTGACAAGCATTTCCACCAGCGGCCAATCAGCGTTAAGTTTTGGAGCGATAGGGGGATTGCTCTTT
>JAUIKP010000493.1 GCA_030430725.1 Nitrospiria bacterium | reverse complement strand
AGAGAGCGGATTTCAGAAGGGATGGAGTATGTCGGATAATGAACGTCGAATGGTATGTCCTACCCCTTTGTGCGAAATGAAAACGAGAATCAGACGAAAACGATACCGCCTAGTTCAAGACTATGCGGCGGCAATCTCAGCCTTTCTAGGTCCTCTAGACAAGACCTTCCCTCCCCTACGAGTAAGGTGACGTCACGCGTAACGTCTTGATCAGACGTCTAAACGATTCCGGCCGGGATTGGCTCTCGTCAAAAATATAGCCGTGTTGGCGTTGCGCGGATTGCAAGAAAGTGTCTCGAGCATCTGGGGGGACACCCATTAACAGAGAAAGAGAGACCAGATATTCTCCGGATCCTCTGGATATGTCCTCTTGCAAGTTGTCAAAGTTGACGACCACAAAGGCGATCTTTTTATGGTCAGGATTGAGCATGCCATCCGCATTAAACCACGCGCCGGGTGTGGTGCTGGAAAGAAATTCCCTGGTGGGCTCGGTGAGGTCGGTTGTGGCTTGGCTGGTCCCATCGGTCAGTCTGGTTATCGATTCGGTCGAGGCGTCGGTCAGCTCGGTGGACGCATCAAACGGAGCTTTGGTCAAATCCACCGTGGCATCGGTGATACATCCCGTGAATAACCCGCCCATGAGCATGGCGATAACCAGGCCCCGTATGACATGGAAGGAATGCGACTTCCGGCTTTCCCAGAAATCCCCTTCTGCAACGACTACGGGCAAGCGATAGAGGCGGCATGCCGGTGCGATCCACGGCCTTATAAGGAAACGATAAAGGTGGTGAAAATAGATATCCATGAGTTGTTTCCCCCATGTTTAGGAAAATGAATGTATGAATTAGAAAAAATTATATACAATCAATCTGCTCCCCTCCCTACCCAATTTCAACCTGAAATGACGGTATTTTGTATGCTTGACTCGCTCGTTGTTCATGGTTTGCCGGCACACCTCTCTTAGAATGGATTGAACCTCAAAAACGGCAGTTGGCCATCCCGGAACCCTTCGACTGCCGCGGAAGGCGCGGCGCTCAGGCCTGCCCTGAGCTTTGCCGAAGGGGCGAACGGACTCGCACCCAACGGGTGACCACTTCGACACTCCGTTCGTGCTGAGGTTCTCGAAGCATGAACGGGCTCGCGCCCCTGTAACTACCGTTTTTAGGTTGAAAGGGACTCAACCCTAGACACCCGAGGTCATAGGGGCGTCTGAGTGTTTAGCTCCACTGGTTCGAAGGAAGGATTGGGAAGTCGATAGGAAAAACCCGGTCATGGAAAAAGTCGGGTAGAGGTGATGTCGCTGTTTTTTTCAAACCATGTCCTGTCCCACTCCCGATCGCGCCTGATTAAGATAGTACCTAGAGCTTACCCTCTACCATCCTTCGAACTTCCTCCATCCGATTCCGATTCACTCCGAAATCGGAATAGCCCACCCGTGATGCGGAACGGAAGTGAATGGTTTTTGAGCCGTCATCAAACAGAATTTCGACATCATCCACAAAGCGAAACAGGAAACTTCTGACTTCGTAATGAAGATAGCCCTCCTCTTCTTGAACCAACTCGGTGCGACGCATTTCACCGACAATCTGTTTCAATACCGCTTGGGCCTCAGCCATCGTCGTTGTATAACGAAACGGTGCGATCGCATGGGTTTCCAAATCACTAAGAGTGGATACGCAATTTGGACTGTCGGGGCACGGGGCAAGCTGAAGATCCTGCACCGGCAATTCCCCTCCTGTTGCCCCATGGGAGAAGATGGCTAGGAGGAGAAGCGACAGAAGTCCCTTTTTCTGAAAAATAGATTTCATCATACGTGCATCCCCTTATAACCAACATTTCCCGGATAGGTCAGGTATCGGCAGACCGGGAAACACATTGTGGCAAAATGATCTGCGACAATCTCATCAAAATTTCCAAAGTAGTGGAATATTCAATAATCCTCTCGAAGCCGAGTCGCTCGGCTCTATCGCAACAACGGCCCACGAGTCATTCCCGGAGTGAGCACACAAACATTCAAGACGACTTTTTTATCCGCATCCCCGCCATCTTGTAGGGGGGATATCACCATTTGTGGGAAATTCCAAGACAGACGCACGGGCTTGGACATCCGGGGCACCTCAAATTTCTTTTCCTCTATGGTCCCTCCAAGGCAAACGGACACTCCCCGGAGAATCTCCACTATACCCTGTGTTCCTTCTCCTTCAAAAACCAGACCGGACAAAGGGTCCAACCAAGAGCCAAACTGTCCCGCCTACCGGGACCTTTTCATGGAAAATAGTTGAAAAATCCCGACTCCACCAACACCCATTCGGCATTCGGTATTGGCGTGGGATTTGCTTTATCAGCCAATGAGTACAGGAAAAATCACTCCCGACCTACCGCAGGAAACATTAAAGAGCCAGGTCCCATTTTGCGAGAAAAAGAACGACCCGTAGAGAAATTCAGGACTCAGAGGCGTTTCCCTGCGGGAATATGTATGGCCCTGTTCTGCTTGAGTGTCCTGATGACCGGCTGTCAGGATCCGCCTATTCACGAATTAGAGAAAGCCCGTCAAGCGGTGGAACATGCCAGGAGGGAGGGAGCCTTGACCTTCGCACCTGATCTCTACAGTTTAGCCGAAAGTGAGCTGACGATCGGAGAAGAAGAATTTCATGAACAATCCCAAAAAGTGTTTTGGGCTCGCGATTATTCTATGGCCAACAGGCTAATCATGTTGGCACAAACAGATGCCCATCAAGCCCTCCTAATGGCACAGGAAGAAAAACAGAAATCTTCGAGGTCAGACATTGGTCCTCCACTCTTCTTTCAGTCCACAGCCACCTCGAGGGGGCTCGGTCTGACCAACTGACAGCTTTGGTTCCAGGACCCCAAAAAAGAAAAAGTCCTCAAGCTCCGTGAATCCTGCCA
>JAUIKP010000492.1 GCA_030430725.1 Nitrospiria bacterium | reverse complement strand
CATGGCATCTCAACGTATGAACATCACACAAACCTGTCTCCTGGCCAGACAAAATGCTCCGCATGGCCTTCGAATTTGCGTGGAAGTCGAAACGGTTGCTCAGGTCCGACAGGCCTTGAAGGGAAAAGCCGATGTCCTTTTACTGGATAATATGACCCCTGATGATGTTAGACGGGCCATCGACATCATTCAAAAGCAGGCCTTGGTCGAAGTATCAGGAGGCATAACCTTGGACAATGTTCGAGAAATGGCAAAAGCGGGACCGGATTTCATCTCGATTGGAGCGCTCACACATTCCGCCCCCTCTGTGGACCTATCTATGGACATCGTTCCTCTCCGCACCAAAACACGGCCTCAACAGCGCAAACCACGATCCTGACTCTTACTCAACCCCCCTAACTTATCAGTGGTATCCTCCACAAAATTAGCTGCCCTTCTCCCCTCAAAAAAAATCGGCGAGACTCTTTATATATTTGACGCTTTAGCCTCAACCAATGCGTTTGCAATGGATAGAGCCAAGAACCAAGCACTTTCTGGAACCGTTATTCTGGCCGACAGGCAAACCGCGGGACGAGGTCGATTAGATCGATCCTGGTTTTCTCCAGGGAAGTCCAATATTTACGGATCTCTCCTTTTTATTCAAGAGACACCCATTCAATATTTAGGATGGGTTCCCCTCATGGCCGGGGTGGCCATCGCCCAGGCACTCGAACAACAGACAGGTATTCGGATCAATCTTAAGTGGCCTAATGACTTAATAATTGGGGAACGGAAATTGGGTGGCGTTTTATGTGACTCCTTTCGGAATACAAGACATTATTCCTGTGTAGTAATCGGATTTGGGATTAATGTTAACCTCTCACAATCAGAATTCCCAATAGAACTTCAATCCAGTGCGACTTCTCTGCAGATCCATTGTCATTGCGCTGTGGACAGAGAAGAGCTCATCATGAAGGTGATCACATCCTTGGAAAAGAATTGGGTAAACCTGAGGTCCAACGGGCCTCCAGCTTATCTTGGAGAATATAAACGTTGGTGTGTCACCATTGGACAAACGATTCAGGTTCAGTTTCCTGATGGGAGCCAACTACAGGGGCGGGCTCATTCCGTAGGAGAACATGGCCAACTCCGGGTCATCCCCTCCCCTTCCGACTCACACAATCGATTAGCGAGAATTCGAGATATTCATTCCGGCGAAATCCTTCATCTTCGCACAACCGCCGAACAATGACCCATCTCTGAAGAACCGCTCAAAAGAAGTGACCCATTTTTATGCTTCTAGCCATTGACATCGGGAACTCACATATTGTCTGTGGAGTTTTTCACGACAGCACTCTAATCTCACATTGGCGCTTATCTACCGACCATTCCAAGACCCCTGATGAATATAGCATTGTTCTTCGCTCCCTCCTTCAATCTCATAAAATCCAGCCAGAAGATATCTTAGGCTGTATTGTCACTAGTGTGGTCCCCCCCCTCACACACATATTCGACCTGTTGGCCCAATCTTTAATGGGACAACAACCTCTCATCGTCACCAGCGCATGTCCTCATGGCCTGATTCTCCGATACAGTAATCCCGAGGAAATTGGGACAGACCGTCTCGTCAATGCGGCTGCGGCATTTGCCAGCTATAAACGTAGTGTGATTATTGTAGATTTTGGGACCGCAACCACATTTTGTATCGTCACTCAAGAAGGGGAGTACCTAGGTGGAACCATTGCCCCTGGCTTAAAAAGCGCAGCAGATACGCTACACACAAAAACCGCAAAGCTTCCAAAAGTTGATCTGGTTATTCCCGTATCCGTGATTGGCAAAGACACGACCTCCAGTATGCAGGCAGGAATCATGTATGGATATGCCGGTTTGGTTGATGAAATCGTAAGGAGAATTCAACAGGAAATCGGGGAGTCCCCGGTTGTCATTGCGACAGGTGGGTTGGCTCAAACCATTGTCCCAATTTCGCACACTATTCAGGAGGTTAGACCAAACCTTACATTAGAAGGCTTAAAGCTCCTCTATGATCGTATGGCTCCTTCCTGTGGATAACTTCGCTCCAGATTATTCACTCCTCTACCTCCACTAAAAATCATAAGAAATTTAGGAAGATGGGTTGACTTGCCAGATGAAGTGACTATCTAAATTCCGACAAGCAATTTGAAATGTCTCTCTTCTTACTGGTCATTCATGACGCAACAACCGGAAAAAGGTAAAACCATGTCCTCAACAGAGGAAACTACTGAAGAAGTCAGTCCTCAAGAACATTCGACCGAAGACACGATAGAAAGTACCTCTGAAAATGGCGGAACGCCAGAAGAAGAACTCCAAATTTTCCAAGATAAATATCTGCGCTTGGCCGCAGAATTTGAAAACTACAAACGCCGAGCCCAGCGGGATCAAAGCGATTCTATTCGGTTTGGCAATGAATCATTATTGAAAAATTTACTGCCTATTATTGATAACCTTGAGCGAGCCATTCAGTGCGCGAAAGATGTAGGAACCAGTGGCCCCTTACTGGAGGGAGTAGAGCTTACCCACAAACAATTCCTAGAAACCGTTGGAAAAGTTGGCGTTCGACAACTAAGCACTACAGGGCACTCTTTTGATCCTGCTATTCATCAAGCCGTGACCCAGGTTGAATCTGAAAATGTTGAGCCGAATACGGTTATAGAAGAATTTCAAAAAGGATATTTATTACACGATCGCATTTTACGCCCGGCTATGGTAAGCGTAGCGAAAGAAAAATCAGAATTGACAGAACCTGGTTCGACTGAAGAATCTGGTGAAGAGGGAGGAATACACGTATGAGCAAAATTATTGGGATTGACTTAGGAACAACAAATTCATGCGTCGCAGTGATGAGTGGGGGAGACCCGACTGTCATTGCCAATTCAGAAGGCGGACGGA
>JAUIKP010000022.1 GCA_030430725.1 Nitrospiria bacterium | reverse complement strand
CCTTCCTAAGAAACCCTCATCGGTTATACATATGGCCATCAAACGAATTCCAATAAACTCCGCTCAAGTGGGTATGTACCTCTGTGGGATCGACCGATCATGGCTCAAGACTCCATTCCTCCTACACCGGTTTCTCATTAAATCTTTCTCCGATATTGTCAAATTACAACAGGCCGGAATTCAGGAAATTACCATTGATACTGATCGTGGGCATGACGTGGTATCAAATTCTGACCCGCCACACACCCATGAGGATGTCTCAACCATCCCGCATTCACCAATACCTGATTCCGCCCGCCCGCCCGAAGTCGCACGACTTCACCAGCTTTCACCCTCGGTTCAGGGGAAATCGCTATCCGGTGAACTCACTACGATGAAGATGGTGCGGATGTATATGCTTGAAGGAGTCCAGGATATCCTCCACACATTGCAGAAAACCGGCCGGCTCGCCTTGGAACAGGTTCATCAGATCACTGAATCCGTCATGGCTGAATCTCTCCGACATGAAGAAGCCTGCATCGCCATGATTCGGACCAGAGAATTTTCTCCGGCCTTATTCGACCACGCACTCGCGGTCAGTACCTTAGCCGTTTTATTGGGAAGAGCTGTGGGATTGGACAATACCGCGTTACAACACCTGGCAAGCGCTGGCCTTCTTCATGACACTGGGCTCTTGAACATTCCTCAAGTCCTTCACCGACCACTCAACCAGCTATCTGACACAGAATTAGTCCTGTACCATAAACATCCCCATCGAGGGATTGAGATGCTGTCCCAACAGTCGTGTCTCGCGGACGAAGTTGACACGTTAATCCGGGAACATCACATGGCCCTTGATGGCTCAGGATATCCTGCGAATCGTGATTCAGCCACAATTCAAACATCCAGCCGAATTCTTCGTATTGTCGACGAATATGATGAATTGTTAACCGGTCACCACACAGGGAATCCCCTCCCGGTCAGAACTGCCCTCCAAACGTTGTATCAACAAGGCAAAAAAGGAGTATTAGATGGCGCATTAGTGGCGACTTTCATAAATCTTATTGGAATCTATCCCACCTATGCCCTGGTGGAATTGAGTACCGGCGAACGGGGAATCGTCACAGCAAACTCCAGAGATAACTTGCTGCATCCCACGATCCTTCTTATCCAGGACGCCATTCATCAATCTTTGCCTGAACCGATCCCGTTTAACTTCTCTGTACTCTCCTCTCATGGATCACAGCCAGAAATTGTGCGGGTCCTGGCTCCCGAACAAGTCGGCATTGACCTCGATTCTGCTCTGGAAAATTGGATGACGTTGTAGCCATCCTTGCCTGTCGGTCAGATAGCACATACTCACTCAGCCCAACAGAAAAGAACATGTTCTCCCTGTTCTCAACCGCAATCCACAACGTTTCCAAATAAGAAACACGACTGAGCCAGCCCGCAAGTTTCAATAAATACTGTCGATACAGGCCCAAGCATGACCCCAGGATGTCTCACCGCATCAGCGGCGAAACGGAGGGCTCAAAACAATGGAACAGATCCGACAGCAACACTCCGCAAAAACATGGCGCCTCTTGGGCCTCACAAGCCTGGCCTTCCTGGTCGCGTTCTTCCTGAATGAAGGACAAGCCCGGACGCTGCCCATGCCTTCCCCCAGTCAATACCTCAACGTCCAAAGGACTCACCCCACCAACATGACATCAAAGACCCATCCTTTAGAAAAACATCGTGCATCCCAATCCATGGAATCCACTAACTACCGTGAGGGAAGGTCAAAAGACAGAGATCGCGTGGATCCAATACTCAAGAAAAAATTCGGATTAGCCATTTTATTTCTCGGAACGTTGGCAGAAAAGAGCTAACACCATTTTTGGTGAGGGCCGAATTCTTTCCGGAATGGGGACACGACCCTATCCACAGGGACAAAGGCTTGAGAAAATGCGGATCGGGATGTGAATCACTTTGACAATGAAGGAGGCGTGGAGTCAGCGGTCAAAAAAGTCGGAGATACATCTTCTAATGCCAACAACAACGCATGGGTCCCGGAACGCCCGTGACCATTGGCTTGGATCGCAACATAGAGCTTTCGAACGAGTGAAAGCCCTGTCAGAAGTAAGCCCATTCGCTTGGCTTCATCTAACGCTATACCCATATCTTTAATAAAATGGTCCACAAAAAATCCGGCATGGAAATCCCGTTTCAACATCCGGGGCGCCAGATGGTCAAGGGTCCAACATCCTGCAGCCCCACTGGATATGGAGCGCAACAAGGTTTCTCCATCCAGCCCGGCTTTGTGGGCATACAATAACGCTTCACATACACCGATCATCGTGCCCGCAATCGTTATTTGATTACAGAGTTTGGCATGTTGCCCGCAGCCTGCTTGACCATGATGCACCAACGTCTTTCCAAACACGGACAAGATCGGCTTGACCGCTTCAAATGCCTGGGAATCTCCACCCACCATAATGGACAACGTACCATCTCTAGCCCCAACGTCACCGCCGGAAACCGGCGCATCAAGCGCCGACGCAGATTTTGAAGTTGCCAAACTGGCTAATTCACGGGCTAACGTCGGCTCAGAAGTGGTAAAATCCACGAAGACCTGACCGGGGCGAGCCTGTGCCATCAGCCCACCGGGTTGAAGATAAATCCGACGAACATCCTGAGGAAAGCCCACCATAGTACAAACCACATCGACCTCCGCAGCTACAGCGGCGGGAGACTCTGCCCACCTGGCGCCTTGATCCAACAACACCTGAGCTTTAGAAGGGGTGCGGGTATTGACCGTCAAGGCATATCCCGCACGAATAAGATGTTCGCACATGGGCGTGCCCATCACTCCGGCACCAATCCATCCGATTCGAACAGGCGAAGGAAGAATAAGAGGATCGGCCGTAGGGGAAGAGGTATTCATGAACGCTCCTTGAGGATCGGTAATCAATGAGAGGCTGGCTGTTGTTGCGTCAAGCAATGAATGGTCCCAAATCCCCAGACCAAATCCACGGCATGAATACCGACCACCGTTCGATCGGGAAACAGGTCAGACAGAATCCCTACCGCCACCCGATCCTGCGGATCATTGAAGGTCGGTACCAACACCACAGCATTGCCGATATAAAAATTGGCATAACTGGCGGGTAGCCGTCGACCCTCAAAATACAGTGGCCCAGGCATCGGCAAGGGAACCACCAGTAACTTTCTCCCGTCTTCCACCCGCATGCCCTCTAATCGCTCGGCATTTTCAGCCAAGGGACGATAGTTGTCATCGGCTGGGTTGGATTCCTGACACAGCACCACCGTGTAGGGATCCACGAACCGGCATACATCATCAACATGCCCATGCGTATCGTCACCGGCAATGCCTTGTCCTAACCAGAGAACCTGGGAAATGCCTAAGTGTGTGCTCAACACTTCCTCATAATCCTGGCGGGAAAATCCGGGATTCCTTACCTGGACCTGCTCATCCAACAAACATTCTTCCGTGGTCAATAACGTTCCTTGGCCATTCACATCGATGGCGCCACCCTCCAGAACCACCCCGCTACGATTTCGCTCAACAGGGACCACGGGAATCTTGAGTGTCCGGCCTAATCGAACCGGAATACGATCGTCCAATTGCCAATCCGGATACTTGGCCCACGCGGTAAAACGAAACCGGGCGATGGCCACATAAGGATTGGCCTGCCCCCCTTTCACAAAAATGGGCCCAAAGTCACGCGCCCACCCCCGATTGGTTGGAACACGAAAAAACTTGATACGGGTCATATCAACCCCAACTTTGTCCAACACCCGCCTGGCTTTCAATTCGTGGGCTTTGTCATTCACCAACATCCGAACAGATTCTCCTAAAGAAAGCTTCCGAACCATTTCCCCGTATACCCAGGAGATGGATCCCATTTTCCCCGGCCAATCTTTCGTGTTATGGGGCCATCCGAGCCAAGTCGCCTCATGCCGCTCCCACTCTGCCGGCATCCGAAACCCTACCTCAGACCCTCTCTCCCTATGAGGGGTTTTCCCGTGAAAAGAAAAATCCCAAGTGTGGGAATCTTCTGTTTCCCTCTCCTTGTCAAGACTTGGCCTTGAAGAAAGGGCAAAACCAGCATGAGTATGAAGCCTCTCAGAATTTCCCATGACTTTCACAATCTCCTCCACTACATTCTCAGGCGTAGCCAGAACATCATCATTCAAAAATCGCAAGATACGAAATCCTAAAGCCGTTAAATAGGTGGTCGACTCCTACACCAGCTGAGTCATGTTCTCGTGGCTCTCCACCATCCAGCTCAATAATTAGCATCCCTTCCAAACAACAAAAATCAACAACAGTACGACCAATTGGATGTTGCCGCCGGAATTTCCATCCCTTGATCTGTCCATCTCGAATTTCTTCCCAGAGCCGCTGTTCAGCATCACTGTGATTTCCCCGTAAACGAGCCGCAAAGGACCGCCATCTCGGTGAAATTCGCTTCATTTTTCCCCTCACTCTTCCTTCAGTCCCTCTTCGGAACCAACTGACAACGGGGCAACGGAATCATCCAGCTTTATAAATAGGCGAAACCAACATACATGTCCAGATTGTTATGTGAAAATTCATGTTGTATCGGTCATATTGTGGCCAAACAATGAAATCCCTCTACCTACGAAAGGTCTTATTTTTCCAGAGAAAGCGCAAGGGAAAGGAAGGACAGATCAGATCTGACCAAGGACAAGTCAAATAGGCTCTGTGCTATTCATCTAAGAATCTCTTTGTGATCCCACCATACGCATCAATACGGCGATCGCGAAGAAAAGGCCAATTGCGGCGAACTTCTTCGATTCGTCTAAGATCAATATCCACCACCAGCGTTTCTTCTTTTTCAATTGATGCTTGGGCCAAGACGACACCAAATGGATCACACACAAACGAACTGCCCCAAAATTCCAGTCCATCCCCGCCAGCCGGAGCCTCATGGCCAACCCGATTCACGGCCACCACAAACACGCCATTCGCAATGGCATGGCTGCGTTGAATGGTCATCCAGGCATCGCGTTGGGCCTGGCCTTCTTCAGTTTTCTCTTTGGGATGCCAGCCAATGGCCGTGGGGTAAAATAAAATCTCCGCTCCCTGCAGGGCCGTCATCCGTGCCGCTTCCGGATACCACTGATCCCAACAGATCAACGGCCCAACGCTTGCGTGCGTGGTCTTGATCACCTGAAAACCCCGATCTCCAGGAGTAAAGTAAAACTTTTCGTAATAGGCCGGATCATCCGGAATGTGCATCTTCCGATACAGGCCGGCTATCTCTCCCCGCTCGTCCAACACGGCAATGGAATTGTGGTACACCCCTGCCGTCCTCCGCTCAAACAACGACACCAAAATCGTCACACGATGGGATTGAGCAATCTTCCTAAAGGCTTCAGTAGAAGGCCCGGGAACGGATTCTGCCAAATCGAACAAATCCGCATCTTCCTTCTGACAAAAGTATTGGGAGCGAAACAGTTCAGGCAGGCAGATAACCTTCGCTCCGTTTCGCACGGCGATCTCAACCTTGTCCACCGCTCGCTCCAGATTCTCAGCAGCATTGGCTGAGCAGGCCATTTGAATCAATCCGATTTTCATCACATCTTCATCCTCATTTTTACGAATCCATCGCCCCCTCATCTGTATGCAGAGGCCGCCCCCTACAGAATTCATCACACAATTGAGGGAGGAAGAAATATCAAAGGTGTATCGTCAATATTTGTAAAGTCCCAGTATAGTTCATAACCCACATAGCACTTCTACTCCACCAGGCGACTGTGTCTACTTCAGAAAAAAATCCCGTTCAAAGAATGAGGCAGGGAAAAACTACGGAATCAGCCGCACAAAGGGGGAAAAAGCGTTACTTTCAAGACACAAGGAAATACGGTTTCAACCCCAACATCGCCCGTCGGGAATCGATGCCTTACCTTTTCAAATGGATCCCGGTAACCTCGTGCGGGAATAGGATTATTCCTCCCACGATCTTCAAGGTTATTTCCCCATAGATAGGAATCTATTCGTTAGGACGGAGCATCGCACAACCCGGATCGCGAGCCACAAACATCCCGGCCACTTTCCGGTCTTGCTCCTTGAAGGCCTTGTGCCACCAGCAGGCCGCATTCCAGAGATGCTCCGGGGCGCTATTGCGCTCGGAGGTACCAGGCGTCACAGCCAAACCCAGCCCTTCAAAGATGAATTCAAGATAAGAGGACGCAGCGATCGGCGTGCCTTCCCGCAACGGATTACGTTTGGCCCCTTGAGACCAAAGATAGCTTTGCCAGACTCCCAACATCTCCCAAAAATTGTACCGCACGCGATCCTGATTCCAGTTCATTGCCCGTTTCTTAAGCTTTTTGGCATCCTCATCCGACATGCTCACCGCCACCAACCCCACATTGGCATCAACATCCTTATTCTCATACAGGCCTAAGGTGCCTTCGTTTATACCATTACATTCCGGCCTTGGGAAAATCCCATTCCGTGGGTGGAGCGGGACCTCCAGAATCGGCAGGGACCGCAACGAGGTGCGAGAGGTCACCGGTTCTGCCACCACAAAGACATGCGACCAGAAACTTGGGCGAAGATCCCAGCGCACCATAGACTGAGCCGTTCGGAGGGTATGCCCGGGAACATCCCGGCTGCCGATCAGGCCCACGGTCATCAATCCACGATTGCCGATGTCCTGTTTCTGCAAGGAGGCAAAGGCCTCATCAAAAAACTGCAAGTTGGTGCGTTTCCCATATTTGCTGGTCCAGTCTTTAATGGCCGGATTTCTGGTCGACGTTTGAGAATGACGCATGATGGGTTCCTTTCTAGGGGTGTCTCAGAAAATACTCGACAGACTAGGGCAATAACTCCCACTACCGGAGCAACAACTCCTTGTTCCATAGGCGCGTGAGGGGACCACCCAGACCTTGAGGTGGAGCTGTTTCATCCCAATCAATTTCAATAACTTTGGCAGGAAGGCTCCATAGTTCCAACTCGAATCGTACTCGTGGCGATCCTCCAATCTGACTTCCGGGAACTATGCGCACGAGACCCACATTATTCCGAATGGTCATGACGTCGATGTTGGTATGCGGATCAATCCGCCACACCGACTCTTTTCCCTCCGCATTGGGATGAACCCGGATCTTGTTTGGCGGGGCTTCGGGTTTAGTATTCCCTGGATTAATCATGGCCGCGGGGGAAGCGATGAACTCCGGCACACCATAGGGCGCATCCTGAAATGGCCCGTGGGCCTCCGCATACCGTCCCGTATGAATATCTCCCGACAGAATTAAGATATCATGTGGTCGATGCTGGGAGTTCTGACCGGCCAGGGACCGTTCGATCACCCCCCACAGACGGGCATAATCCTGTGTGAAATTCGATAAGGAATGGTCCCGAAAATCCCCGTCTTTTTGAAAGAGCGGTTGGCCCAGCGCCAACACTCCCGGGCCTTTCAATCCCTGTTGCCAGGCATCCAGCGCCTCCCATTGTTCCTCTGACATGAAATGGCTGGTGCCTTTGTCGTTGCACGCTTCGCGCTCGGAGCGGGTGTCGGTAATAAAAAACGAGACCGGCTCGATCTCGAACCGGTACCAGCGAGCCTCATCAGGATTCAGACATCGTTGATACTGGTAATAGAGTTCCTCAGCCCCACCTCCATATATTTTGCGATTCTTGGAATACCAGGTTTGAGGCAGATGAATTTGTCTTTCAGGGTAATCGTTCCAATATTCATGATCGTCACAGGTAAAAAAGTTTGGACATGTTTGCAAGGATTCCCGATACGCCCCATCTCCCCAATATTGGGCATACCGCTTGGCATATAGTCCGATACCCTCATCCCCTAAATCCCAGGCATTTGGCCAATCTCCATAGACCTGATCACCCAGTAATAATTTAAAGTGCGGATGAGCCAACTGCCCCAACTCCTGAAGACCGGACCGGTAATATCCCTCGCGGTCATTGTTCTGCCAAAAACAGGAGGCAAACAGAAAGGTCACTGGTTTGGCGGTGACCCGGTACGGCATCGTCCACCAATGAAAAGCCTGGTTCTCCTGATTCATTGACAATGTGACAGCATAGAGGGCGCCTTCCGGCGGACCTGGAGTGTTGAGCGTAAGGACCATCACGCCCATTCGTCTTTTCAATCCTGGAATTCGGGGAAGAAGTGTCCATGTACTCTGGGAGGGAACCATCGCATTCTTGTGCCGCACCTCGACTTGCGGCGGAGAAAAATTTCCTTCACCTTTTTGCGAACACCAAATCCGCCAGCCTCGCCCCTCCATCAACGGCGCACCCGGAACTATCCATAGATTCATCTTCTTACCCTTATCAGCATTCGTTGATTATCTTGCCCTGCCTTTCCCGACAACAGGAGGATCGGCTTGTGTGGTTTCTTGGAGAAATTCTGGAGGACGAGGAGCCTTACCCTCCGACTCATGGGGGTACCCTCCGCGGGGATCTTGGCCCTGGGAATGGTCCTTCCCCTTCTCTTCCTCAACGACTTCAGGTTGACGTCGTACTAAATCCCGCAAGGTCATGCCTTCTAACGCGGCTTCCACCGCCACATCCCGGCGCATAAGCACCCCACTAATGATGTCGCTTCCTGCCGTAAAACCTTGGAGTCCTCCGTTGGATTGATGCTGTACCATTCGTAACACATCGACAATCGGAATGTTTTCTGGTGCCTGCGCCAACACCAATCCTTTGGGTTTATCGCCTTTCACCACCATCCGCCCTTTCACCAAATCATCAATGAGCGACTCCACCAGGGTAAGAGGCACGCCTTGCGCGCGGGCGAGCTGCTCTGCCTGGAGAGGCGGCTTCCCCAATAAAAACCGGCGAGTGATATGGGTGAGCAATGACAGCATGAGGTATTCTCGAAAGATTGGTGTTTGGTTGGTTCGACTTAAATGCAACAAATACGCAGATGGGTGCTGATGATAATAGGCAACTTGAGCTCCCGCCAGCACAATAAGCCATCCGACGTAGAGCCAAATGAGAAAGAGGATAAGCACGGCAAAGCCTGAGTAAATGGCGCTATATCGTCCTGTTCCGACAACAAACGATGCAAACGCCAATCCGGCCACTTGCCAGAGCAGCCCTGCCGTCACCCCCCCGATCAGCGCTGAGTTAAATTTGACCGTTGTATAGGGCAGAAACTTGTAAATAAACGTAAACACCAGGCACATAAAAAAGAAAGGGAGCAGGTTGGTGAGGACGACCATCAGATGCCCAAGCGGCTGGACTTCCAGAATTTTTTGGACAAGCCAATGACTTTGGGCTGACGCAGTGAGTCCGAAGGCCGTAAACACGAAAACAGGGCCTACGAGTACGACACTTAAATAATCGGTTACCCTTCTGGCTAGCGGGCGACCTGCATCAACCCGCCAAATCGAGTTCAACGCCTCTTCAATTTTTTCAATCAGGGAATACGTTGTGTAGAACAGGCCCGCAATGCCCACAGCCCCCAAGACCCCAACTTGCATGTTGTCGACAAACTGGATGATATTCGTGGTAATCTCAATCCCCTTGGGCCCGAGGGGATCCAATGCTTGCGCCAGAATCGGTTGAATTTTTTGATGAATGCCGAAGGCTTTGAGGACCGAAAAGGTGACCGCTAAAAACGGAACCAGGGAGAGGAGAGTGGTGTAGACCAAACTGGTAGCTCGAATACTCAGGACACTTTCCTGAAATTCAGCGACCGCCACCAATACCAGACGCAGAGCTTTCACGCCGAACTGGCGAAAACCAGTTAACGCATTGACATCTTCCTTCCATACGTCATGCTGGCAATATCGCAATACCTGGTCAAGCATTTTCATTTCCCCCACGAGCCCTGCACCTGGATACCCTACAAAGAGTGGCAGAAAATGTCCAGAATGTCACAGGATTTTCCCATGATGGTCCCCAACTTCTCAGACGAGGAATCCTTCGCGCAATCGGCTCTCCAGTCAGATGTGAAGACTCCGCCCCCGATATTTATGGACCCCATCCCAAGTCCAAGATTGATTGTATGGTGGCTGCTTGCAGGCTCCCTCTTTCTGCTCACCGGATGCCCGACATCGTCCGAATGGGATCGGCAATGGGAGCAGATCCATGCCAATATCTCCCGTGGACAATTTCAAGAAGCCAAAGACCTGCTTCATCGTCTGTTACCATCGGTTCGAAGACAGGAGCCGACCGATGAACGATATGCCCTGGTGATTTTTCAGCTAGGGGAGGTCGCCCGGCTGGAAGGACAAGAGAGCCAGGCCGAAGCCTATTATTGGGAAGCCTTACCCCTCTTGGCTCAATCTTTGGGTTCTGAACATCTTCGAATGGCCGATCCTTTAGCCGGCCTCGCCACGTTATATCAGCGAAAAAACCAATTGGAGATGGCCCTCCCACTTCTCAAACGAGCCTTGGCCATTCGTGAAAAATCCTGGGGACTTTCTGACCCGCAATTACTCCCCACCCTCCAATCCTATCATGCCCTCCTCCTGGCCGGAGATCATCAGGAGGAAGCGACGGAGATTGCAGGCCGCATTGGCCGGATCCTCAAACGCTCCTCTTAATCCTTCCCCTGTATACCTCCTAAATTGCCGGTCGTTTCAATCTTGCATCAATTCATGGTTTCATGCGATTCCTGGGGTTTCAGCTTCAATCTCTCTTGCCCTTTTACGGGAATATCGTTACCATTGGCGCCATTCTATCCAGTCCCCGGTTGATTGGTACCCATCTGCACAATTCACATCTCATCTGGTGCAATTTTTATCCCCTTTTACTCAACCTTGCACCATGAATAAACGTATTTCTATTCATGATCTGCGACCCGGGATGTATATCACGGGCATGGACCGATCATGGTTTAAAACCCCGTTCCTCCGTCACAAATGGACGATCAAACGAGAGGATGAGATTGCCCTGTTACGCCATTACGGAATTAAGGAAGTCCAGATCGACACGGAAAAAGGATGCGATCTTGCCGTGGCGAGTGACGTTCAGCACCCGTCAGAGGACCAAGACCTTCCTCCCACAACACCGTTACCATTCCCCAGGGTAGCTACAGGGCCCAACCCGGAAGATATTGAAGCCGCGCGTCTCCTTCGCGCCGAAGCCATCTCCACAATGGAGATATTTTTCCGTCAGATGGAGGCGCCCACTTCCCAGCACCTCCAAGAAGTCCGAAGTGTCGTCAGCATCCTGCTTGATGGAATTTTAGACCACCAGGCCGCCATGATGTCCCTGATTCAAATGCGTCGATTCGATCCTAACCTGGCCTCTCATGGAGTAGATACCGGAATGTTAGCCATGGCCATCGGACAAGAACACGGCTGCGATCCGACACAATTAAAACTCGTTGGGCTTGCCGCCCTTCTTCACGATGTCGGACAACTTCGTCTCCCATTGAATATGATCCGTAAAGTGGAACGATTTACCCCGCAAGAACAGAAACTTATGCAGGCCCATTGTGAAATGGGCGTAGCCATTCTTTCACAATTCCCGGACATCCCCGACGAGTCGAAACGGATGGTCTTGGAACACCATGAGCGCCTTGACGGATCCGGCTACCCCAAGAAATTACGAGGTACTCAGATTTCGGAACTCACCCAAATATTGAGCATTGCCGATACGTATGACGCGCAAATTAGTGGACGATGCAGCTATCCACCCGTGCCACCAGCCCGGGCGTTATCCGAACTGTATCAGGCGGCTGTCGGAGGGCAGTACCATCTGCATCTTGTGCAACGATTAATCCAACTCTTAGGGGTGTATCCAATTGGTTCCCTGGTTCGCCTGAACACCGGCGAACAAGCCGTCGTCGTGTGGGTTTCCAGTTATAGTCGAATGACCCCTACCATTAAATTACTCAAGGACTCCTTGGATCAACCCTATCCCGAGCAGGAAATCATTGATCTGGGGGCACAAAGCCCAACCACACCTCATCGATCGATTGACAAAGCCCTGGACCCTTCCCGGGAAGGATGGGATATGTCGAAAATCCTTGAAGCCTTATGGTAAGACACGGTATCGTTCACACGAGGACGTCAATATGATAGGAAGGAAGGTCTGAGTGGATCGGCAGCATTTTTTTCAAGAACTCAAACAAATGGACGTCCCGGGATTAGAGATGGCCTTACGTTCATCTCAAGCCTTCGTGCATACCCTGATGGACTCCATCCACATCGGCATCTGCCACGTAAATACTCAAGGCCAGATTCTTTCCCTAAACCTGGAGGGTGCCAGGATTCTTCATCGGACCGAAACCTCATGCCTCGGGCAATCCTTTCATGCACACGCAGACTGTCTCCATATTGATCTTGTCACACAAGAGGAACATTGCCCGGTCACGCGAGCGATCACCACGGGGAAATCCATATGGACGCCTCAACTATTGATTCGACGGCCAAGTGGAGAAACCCGATGGGTGGAATTCCAATCTACCCCACTGACCCATCCACCCCACTCAGGTGCGTTGATTATTTTTCGGGATCTTAGCCAGGAACTCCGGCAACACGAAGCGCATCAACACCTCGCGTCGATGCCAGAAGAAAGTCCGAATCCCATCGTGGAATTGGACACCCAAGGACACCTGGCCTATGCCAACCCTGCCATGATCCGCCTCCTCGACACCTATGGATTTCGGGAAGACGGCGTGCCAATGGTGCTTCCAGCCACATTGACACAGCTCGCCCTGGGATGCCTCAAAACCACAACCCCCATCAGAGGTCTTACGGTCATTGTCGAGCACCACCACTTTGATTGGACCTTCTCGCCTCTCCAAGAAAAAAGTCTTGTGCGGGGATATGGGATGGACATCACACAGCATGTGCGAGTCAGTCAGACAATGACCGAACTCCATTCTCAATTTTCCTCACTGGTGGACTCGGCCCATGAAGGGATCATTTCTGCCGATTTACACGGAACAATTGTCTCTTGGAATCCTGCAGCCGAGTCAATTTTCGGTTATCAGCCTGACGAAGTCCTCGGACACTCGATTATGACCTTACTTGAAGAAGGCTACCGAGACATGTACCGAAAAGGACTGGGAGATATCAGTTATGGTCGATCTTCGACCTTTCCGCTTCAGCAGCCCTTGGAACTCACCGGCCTACGCAAAAACGGCGAATCATTTCCCTTGGAAATTTCTTCCACAAGCTGGAAAGTCGGCATGGATACCCATTACGGCTTTATCCTTCGAGATATTTCAGACCGAAAACGCCTCGAACATGCCCTCATTGCTGAAAAAGATCAGCTGGTCACCACGCTCCAATCGGTCGCGGAAGGCATCGTCACGACTGATCGAGAAGGGCGCATTTCTTTCTTAAACCCTTTGGCAGAACAGATCACCGAATGGACAACTCATGAGGCCTTGCACCGACCATTTCGAGAAATTTTTCGTCTGAGCGGTGATCACCGGACAAATGATGATGAGCCGTCATTGCAGTTTTCTTCCAGAACGCTTGTCCTCTCTGAGCTGGATACCCCTCATCAATTTCTGACCAAGCATGGCCGGCAGCGAAAGATTACCCTGAGAGAGGGACCGATCCGAGATCAAAGCGGTCATCTCGTGGGAACGGTGATCGTCTTCCGGGATATTACCGACCAATCCCGTCACCAAGAAGAACAACAACGACTCAGCAAACTCAATTCTTTGGGGGTCTTGGCGGGAGGGCTTGCTCACGATTTCAATAATATTCTCACGACGATATTGGGGAACGTGTTCGTGGCCAAATTGCGAATGGTGTCCAACGACCCCCTGACGCAAAACCTCGAGCAAGCCGAGCAGGCCTGCTTGCGCGCCAAAGAATTGACCCAACAACTCCTGACCTTTGCCAAAGGCGGAACCCCGATCAAAACCTCCATCGCGTTAGGAGATCTGCTTCGAAAAAGTACGATTTTTGCCCTGTCAGGGTCATCAATCAGTTGTCATTTCGACATCCCCGATGACATTTGGCCTGTTGATGCGGACCCCGGTCAAATCCGGCAGGTTTTTCAAAACATCACCCTCAATGCCAGGCAGGCCATGCCTCACGGCGGTCACTTAAGCATCACAGTAAAAAACGTCGGATTGAAAGATCCAGCGTCTTTTCCCTCATCATCACTCATTCCTGGAAACTATGTGCAAGTTTCTTTTGAAGACCAGGGGAACGGAATTGATGCCCGTCAACTGCCAAATATTTTTGATCCGTATTACACCACCAAACCGGGCGCATCCGGATTGGGGTTAGCCACCGCCCATAGCATCGTCCAGCAGCATCATGGTCACATCAGCGTGACATCAACAGTCGGCATCGGCACAACCTTTTCCGTGTATATCCCATCCACACATGTCACCCCAGAAAATGAGGCACAGTTCATTCCAACCATTCCCCGAAAATGCCGAAGACGGGTCCTGGTCATGGATGACGAACACAGCATTCGCCGTATGGTTGAGGACGCGCTGACGCAATTCGGCTATGATGTCGTCGGCGTCCCAGATGGGCAAACTGCCATCGACATGTTTTCCAAGGCACTAGCCGATGGAAATAAATTCGAAGTGGTCATCCTTGATCTTACCATCCCGGGCGCTATGGGAGGAGTGAAAGCTATCCAGCATCTTAGAAAATTAGATCCTCACATTAAAGCAATCGTCACCAGCGGATATTCGGACGATCCCATTATGTGTGATTTTCAAGACCATGGGTTCCAGGGAATCTTGATCAAACCCTATAAAATTTTCGACCTCGCCAAAACCCTTGAATCCATGTTTTCTCGAAACAGTCCTGAAACAAACCACTGACCTCCTCAAGTCCCTCGTGATACCTGGTGGGCCATCCGACTCGAGTCTTCTCCTGAAAGACGGACGATCCAACCCTTCTATTCAGAATTGAACAGTCAGACCGGACAGGGGCATAAATCTCTATTGAAGGACCAACCAATTCGGCTTACACGATAGAATCCCTATTATTCCCTACCGAGATTTCACATGTTTACCGTTTTGATTCTTTGATCCGGTAAACTTAAGCTGGAACAGTCAAGCCCCCTCAACATTCCTGCCGTCATGAATTCTTTGCGGGATTCGTCTCCCAAGATGCTTGCCTCAGTGTCGTCCCGGGTATCTTTTCGGGTTGAGTGTGGCCTCATCAATTGTGGCCCTATACGGATCGTGGTTCATGCTCAGGTCTGACAACACCCCCAACCCGCACTTTACTCCTTTTGGATCTCAGGACCACACCGAACATGGCATTTCGTCATTCTGCGTCGAATTGCTTTGCGTCACCCCATTTCGAGCTGGTGTCTTTCGTCTATTCCACCAAATCAGGTCACTCCGTTCAACATTCCCTGATGGCAAAGAACGCCGGATGTCCTTTTGACCTCTGAAGAGAAAAAAAGAATGCAAAGGTTGTGGGAAAAGCGTGAAAAGTAAAGAACCAACCATGTGATGTTAGACACCTCATCGTATCCACCTTCCCAACGGTCTATAGGGGGAGTGTTGAATAACAAAGATGTTCAAGGGCCAATTTGCCCAGGATGAGATTACTGATCAAAGGCCCAGGGTCGGTTCAAAAAAGCATGCCCAGAGTCTCCCCGAAGGGTCCGTTCAGTCCTGTCCTGAGAATTCTCGAAGGAAAGGCCGCGGCCGTTTTGACGCGCGGAGCGTACGCGTAGTACGTGAGGACGGGAAAATGGCGACCTGCCTGCGCGAAGCCCTACGGCGGAGGCAGGGAACGCCGCTGGCGGCTTTTTTCAACAGACCCTATAGCTACATCAGAAAGCCGTATGATAGGAAACCAGAAAGCCTGCCCATCAAGCCATACACACAAACCCACAGGACAGGAGATATTGAAGTCTTAGAAATTCAACACGAAAAGTCGAAAGGATGGAAGGACCACCAGCAGATACTTCCTCCCAGGAAAACCGAATTTGACCTGGAGGGGATTCAAAGAGAGTTCTCAAAAGGATCATGGCAACTGA
>JAUIKP010000491.1 GCA_030430725.1 Nitrospiria bacterium | reverse complement strand
TGGGAACGCAATCAGTTTAGCTTTGCCAATGGCCAGGGTGAAGGCCAAGGAGGTTGCAAGTCCTAATGCCTTCACCCTGACGTGGAGCGGGGTAGGTCAGGAATGAGTCACGCCGCTCCGGGTTCCGCTGGAAGAGTGCAATGATCTCTCAGCTTCAGGGAAAAACGTATCTGATCCGGTGGGATTGTTCTACCGATCCCTACTCATCGGTGCAACAGCCGGGAATATTTCCGGTAACCATGTTCAAAGCCTTGAGATAGTTCCACACCCGGACCCGGTCCGGGAAAACCGCTTTTCACAATCTTCCTTCTTTTCCACGCTTTCGAGTGGCCATGTCCGTGGCTCTTTCTGATGTTTGGTAAATATGGCATGAAAAAATCATGGTGCAGCCATTGGCAGGCAAGAGCATGAGTCGGTAGCGAGTTTTTCGATCACCGGATATATTTCTGCCCGGTTCTTGGAAAATTTTCGTATTCATGTCCATGTTCACCAAAAAGGAGGATTCTGGTATGCCGTGCACGCGAGTTGGTAAATGGTATGGAGTGGGCTCGGGAATGTGTGTCGTGATGGCAGTGGGATTGTTGGTGCAATCGGTCGCCATGGCCAACCCTCATGAGCCAAGAGAAGTCGGGCCCTATACCTTAGCCGTCGGGTTTAGGATCGAACCGGCATTTGAGGATGTCGTCAACGCCCTTGATTTTTTTGTGACGAGAACGTCAGACGGGAAGCCTATCAGCGTGAGTAACGGAGACGTGGTGGATATTGAAGCACAGGTTCAGTTTCGAAAGGAAGAAAGCGTGGGTTCTGCGATCATTCAAGAGCATCGACTTGCCAAGCCCGAGCAGGCCTTCGGAGCCGACAATCGGTACAATGCCTGGTTTAGACCCACGATTGACGGGGCATATGGGTTCAGAGTCAGAGGGGAGATCAATGATCTCAGCGACCCGCAAGCGGGTCCGCTGTTTTTTGATGAAGTATGGGTTTGCGGGGCCGGAACGCAAAATCCCCAAGGCCGCAGTTTTAACTGTGTCGCAGACCCCCAGACCTTTCCCAAAGGTATTCTTGATCATCGAGGCATAGATCACCATGGGTATCAGGACGATGATAGAAATAAATTTTTCAGGGAAGGCGGGTCGCGTAGACACGGATTTCGCGATCGAGACTGAGAAACATCATTGGCGTTTTCGTCATTGACTCCGGTGAGGGGGAGAATTCGCGCATGCGTGTTCTCCCTCATCGTGTTCTGAAGGGTGGTCTGATCGGGAGACGCGATGATGGCGCTTTCTGTTACCTTCTTTCCCGAATTTCTGTGACGAGGCCCTTCTGATCAAAGATAATTCCCACTTCCGTGGTTTGTCGGTGAGCACGGGTAATCGGAACTTGCGTCACCCCGATGGGTGGGACCCCGGTATGAAGATCATGAACCTGTGTCGTGAGTAAATAGGTCCACTTGGTATACTTCCTCTCATTCTCGAAGACAACCATTTTTTCCTGTGGTTCTCCAAGGTCATTCTCTACGTGTTGTTGGGTTGTCGTTCCAATGGTTACCTGAGCAAGCTGCTCGGGAGTGATCATATGGCTATCCGTTTCACAACCGCTGAGGACGATACTCAGAAGGAGGAATGCATAGATCCATCCCGGTCTCATACCCACCTCTTAATTGAATGGCCTGGTAATCGGATTCGAATTTTCCGATGCCTGTCACTTTATGTGACGAACCCCTATCTCATGGGCACACAATCCTGGAAATGTCTGGGGATCAGGTTGCCCCCACGGGTTGATGCGGTGGAATCGACAATTCCCGGAGGCGGGAAGGCGTGGGCACAGGGAAGGCCGGAAACGGAGTTTGGATGAGATGGAGGGGAAGACACAGCCGGATCCTTTACTCCTGCCAATCGAATCCGGAGGCCCGTGCCAATTCCTGCGGGGTTTTGAGGCCGGTTAACCGGCGTTCTCCGATGATCCACGTGGGGTAGCTTTTAATGTCAGCCTTGAGGCAGGGGACGGTGAGAGCGCTTCCCCGTCCTCCAGAACTACATTCCACGTATGGAAGCCGTTTGGCGGACGAAAGAAATTCGGCTTTTTGTTCCTGGCAGCGGGGGCACCAGTAGGCACCATAAAACTTGGCCCCGGTTTCATCGAGGTGGATGGCGAGTGCCTGCAGTTGTGGATCTTCAGGGCCTGCCGCCGCGTCGAACCAGCCGGCGTAATGCAAGTGTAATCCTCCCACAATCAGCACCCCGATAACGGCGGCCTCTTTCAGGGATTTCGTCCAATCGGGAGGTCGTCGAGCGAGAGCCAGACCAAGAATTGTCGTAATGATGGCAAAAGAGGTGAGGCAGTAGGGACAGGTGGCTTCGATCTCCACGACCGAGACGATGGTCAGGTAGGCACTGACCGCGAATCCGATCATAGCCACGTAAATCAACATCGATCCACTGCCGGATTTGCCACGACCGGACCACGCCAACCCCGCGATCACCATATAGGTCACGAAACCCCACAAGGCCATGGGGATTCCCAGAAAGGTGGCCCATCGACTGCTCTGTACAATGTCACAGCCGGAACCCTCGCTGCAAAATGCCGGATGACCTCCGAAGGAAGCCGTATAGGTCAGGTACGCCGTTAATATCAGTCCGCCACCGGTCAGGATGAGAATGAGCAGGTCGAGGAGGGCTTTCGAACCTGAGAATATGGAAGACGGAGCTTTCGATGTCTTTCTTGCTGTTTCAGGAACGATCGTGTGTTTTTGACGTTTGGATTTTGCCATGGGGCGACCCGTGACGGAGTGTATCATGAGGTTTGTGTCATTGGAATATTGACAATGTATCAGAAGCTCCCGACCGTAGGGGAGTTCCAAAGCAAAACCATGGTCGGGTGGCATCCCTGATGATGGGAGTGTTGAATAATTGAAGATTTTCAAG
>JAUIKP010000490.1 GCA_030430725.1 Nitrospiria bacterium | reverse complement strand
TGCACGGGTGACGCCCAATGGTGACCTCACGCCTTGTCCATATATGCCCTTGTCCGCAGGAAACATCCGCCAGACTAGCTTTGCCGACTTATGGGAAAATTCGGAAGTTTTCGATTCATTTCGTTATCCACATCTTAAAGGCAAATGTGGAGATTGCGAATACAGTGAAATTTGCGGAGGGTGTCGAGCTCGTCCCTATGTGGACCACGGGGATGCGATGGATGAGGACGAATGGTGTTTATACACTCCCAAAGGGGGAGAGAAAATAAAAGTGGCTTTCAATGTGCCTGAAGTTTCGTCTGTGGTATGGGAAGCTGCTGCGGAAGAACGGCTCAGTCGTATCCCCTACTTTCTACGGGCGATGGTTAAAAAAGGTGTCGAGCGTCATGCCGCCGAACAAGGCCTTTCAACTGTGACGGTTGAATTAATGGAAGAGCTTCGGAAGCGTCGGTTCGGGAACGAAAAACCTGTGTTTAAGTTCTAATGGAATCCCTCCTTGGAGTTCTCACCGATCTTAATCAGATAATTCCCATCCTGGTGCATTGGTTGCACCTTCTGTCTGCCGTCGTGTGGATTGGGGGGCTGGCTTTTCTTGTGATGGCTGTGACACCCAGTCTCAAGACTGCTGTCCCGAAACAATTTATCCGACCAATATCTGAAGCATTCTATCAGCAGTATAAACGGGCGGTCGGGATTCTTTTGGTGGTCATACTTTTCACCGGAGGAGCCAATCTCCATTATGTAAGTGAGGGGATGGTCATGCAGTCTGGGGAAAACGTCGCTCATCATGCAAAATACCTCACAGTCTTTTTTATCAAATTGGCTTTGGTGCTAGGAGTTCTGACCATCTTTCTGTATACCATAATATTTAAAAATGAGCCTACAGGCGGTGAAACAAGCGAGGAATTGGAAGAAATGGCCGTAGAGCCGGTTCCATTTCAGCGTGTAGCATTATGGATGGGGGTGTTTATTATTCTTTGTGCGGCAGCGATGAAACATCTCCATGTGTAACTCACTGTTTTTAACTGATTGACCCAGCCTTCTCCTCTTCCTCAATCTCTGAGATCTTTTAAAAATTGAAGTCACCAGGGGGAATAGCGAGTGGACCACGAAAAATGTCTAACGTTTTCGCATACCCCTCATAGTTGCTACCCGATTGCTGAAAGGGAGTGTTGAATAATAAAGATTTTCAAGGGCAAATTTGCCCAGGATGAGATTACTCATCACAGGCTGCGGGTGGTCGGTTCAAAAAAGTCCGTCCAGCAAGGCCGCAGCCGTTTTTGCGCGCGGAGCGTACGCGTAGTACGTGAGCACAGAAAAATGGCGAGAACGCCGCTGGGGGCTTTTTTCAACAGACCCTGAAAAATTCGCCAGGATTTATTTCTCATCAACCAATCGCACTGCAGGGAAGATTTTCCTTGATACATTCCCTTGTGGCTGAGATAAATTCTGGGGCAAAGCTTTATCCCCAGATAGTTGACTGAGGTGCCTTATCCAGGCTATCACTTGTCGGGCTTTTTCGATTAATCCCCTTGTTGGTCTGGTAGACGACCTGACATCTAAAAACTAATTTTCCTACAAGTTTGATCACCCTAAGCCCCTATTTCCTGTCCAATGACTCGATCTTCTCGTTCTCGCTCACCTCGCGCCCGCATCAAAAAAACCCTTGAATCGCCACCGTATTCGTCTGATTTGCCTGTCGAAGTTCCTTTGGAATCTTCCCCACATAGACCCTTGGTAGCCCTTGTGGGACGACCAAATGTAGGAAAATCCACTCTGTTCAATCGGATTGTCGGCCATCGTACGGCAATTGTCGATGATATTTCCGGAGTCACTCGGGACAGAAACACCGCAGAGTGCGATTATCAGAATCGGATATTCACGTTGGTTGACACCGGTGGACTGGATCTGACCACCGACGATGTCATTGTGGAGCAGATCAAATGTCAAACCCAAGCGGCTATTGAAGAAGCGGATCTGGTTATTGCTGTCATGGATGGCCGCGTGGGATTGTCTCCGTTGGATGTCGATCTCGTTAAGTTATTGCGCCGGGTGAAGAAGCCGGTTTTTCTGGCCATCAACAAGATTGATACACCTCAGGCTGAACCGCTCTTGGCTGATTTCTACAAATTAGGGATAAAGACGATTTTCCCTATTTCGGCTGAGGGAGGATTAGGGGTGGATGAACTACTTGAAGGGCTTTTGCCTTATCTTCCCAAAGGAACGGAGAATAAGATCCAAACAGAGACTCCAAGAATCGCCGTCGTGGGCCGACCAAATGTGGGGAAATCGACCTTGGTCAATGCCATTCTCGGTGAACAACGACTCATTGTCAGTGATATTCCAGGAACGACCCGCGATCCGATTGATTCAATGGTCAGTCTTCATGGACGACGGTATATCTTTACAGATACAGCAGGTCTCCGGCGAAAGGGGCGGATCGAGCGAGGGATTGAAGGCTATAGTGTCGTGCGCGCTCTTCGAGCGTTGGGACGGTCTGATATTGCCGTGCTGGTTTTGGATGGAGTAGAAGGAGTCACAGAACAAGATACAAAAATTGCTGGATTAATCAGTAAACAAGGGCGAGGCTGTATTATCTTTGTGAATAAATGGGACATGCGAGAAGGAGATCGTGAGGCGTTCCCTGTATACAATCTTGAATTAGCTCGGCGATTTTCATTTTTCACCTATGTGCCGGTTGTCTTTGGGGCTGCAATTCAACCGGAAACGCTCACGCAACTTTTCCCTAAAATTGATCAGGTTGTGGCCGATTTTTCTAAACGCATTCAAACCCGTAAGCTGAATATATATGTTCAGGAACTCCTGGAAAAAAATCCCATGACATTGGTCCGAGGCAATCCGAAAAAATCCGTATTTATCACTCAGGTCGCGACCAAACCACCTACGTTTGCGTTATTTGTGAAATCCGCACCAAAAG
>JAUIKP010000489.1 GCA_030430725.1 Nitrospiria bacterium | reverse complement strand
GGTTCGATTGATTCCGGAAAAATACTTGGGATTCTCGGTCCCAATGGTTCCGGGAAAAGTACCTTACTCAAGCTTCTTGCACGGGTTTTTCGTCCCCGGTCCGGCTCCATTGAGTTGTTCGGGGATCCCCTCTCAGATCTGTCCCAAACCGAGGTGGCCAGACAGGTTGCGTTGGTCCCGCAGGAGACCATACAGATTTTCCCCTTTACCATTGCAGAAATGGTTCTGATGGGACGATTTCCCCATCATCGGGGTTGGGGCTGGCATTGGGAGGATTCCGACGACTGGCAAATCGCTCATCAGGCCATGGAGGATCTGGATGTCACGCATCTGGGGTCCAGGCTGGTCACGGATGTGTCGGGAGGAGAACGTCAGCGGGCGGTGATTGCTCGGGCCCTGACTCAGGAACCTCAGATATTGCTCTTGGATGAGCCTACCGCTTTTTTGGATCTGCACCATCAATTGGATATTGCGCGAATTCTTCGTCGGCTGAATAGGGAGCGTGGTCTTACGGTGATTCTGGTGTCTCATGATTTAAATCTGGCCAGTCAATACTGTGATCGCCTGATGTTGTTGCACCATGGACAAATTGTGGAAGTAGGGTCTCCTTTGGAAGTCCTGCGTCCTGACCTGTTGGAATTGGTGTACGGGTGCCAGGTTCTGGTAGATGGTCATCCTCAATCAGGATTACCACGAGTGTCATTGCCGATGTGAGTGACTGGACCCGTGCTATGTCTTGTGGTGTTTTGGGTGGGGGTATCGGTATTAACCATTTAATAAAGGAGTAGGGTTATTTAGAGGAAAAAATACAGTTGTGACGGGGAAGCTGGTGTAAATCCAGCACGGTGCCGCCACTGTAAGCGGGGAGTAATTCTGCAAGAGTCCATTGTGGACAAGATGTCCATGAGAAGGCGCAGAAACGCGACGATCCGCAAGTCAGGAGACCCAACAGCTGTTTCTTCCATTAAACCCCTTCGTGCGAAAGGGAGGTGGATCATGTTTTCAGGATTTCTGCATTCATGTTTTTTCGTCGTATGTTTTCGATGTGTGGGATTACTCGTCATGTCTTTATTCATGCCAATCATGGTTTCGGCAGCGGATCCTCAACAGTCTGAGCCTGTCACGGAATTAGACCCCATGGTGGTGACGGCGACGAAAACACCCGTTCCTCTTAGCCAAGTTACGAGCGCCGTAGAGGTCATAACAGAAGAGAGTATGCAGCGCCGAAACAGTCGAACGCTTGTGGATGCCCTCAATTTAAGCCAGGGTCTGGCGACGTTTTCCTCTGGTGGGCCCGGCACGAACAACACCGTGAGAATTCGTGGAGGGAGTTCCGAGCAGACGCTTGTATTGATTGATGGAGCGATTGTGAATAGTGCCACGCAGGGCAGTTTTAATTTTGGAACGGTAACCACGGACAATATAGAATCCGTGACCGTCCTACGGGGGGCACAGAGCATGCTGTGGGGTTCGGATGCCGCCGGTGGGGTGGTTGATATCCGAACCAAGCGGGGTACCGGTGATCCGGTCGCCAGAATCTTCTCAGAATATGGATCGTTTAATTCTATTCGAGAAGGAGGGAGTTTTGCGGGACAACTGGGTCCGGTAGATTTTTCTGCCACGTTGACGCGGTGGGATATGAGCAAATTTTCAGCGGTGAATTATCGGCGGGGAGCAGTTGAGCGGGATGCCTTTCGCAATTGGCAGGCCTCTTCCTTGTTAGGGGTGAAGGGGCCATGGGACGGGCGTTTGGAATTGGCGTTCCGCTGGATCAATAACGACATTGACCTCGATAACTCCAGCACCCTTGGAGGGCCCTTCGATGTGTTTAAAGCGCAGTCCTCGGGTGAACAATTTATTTATAGCGGGAGTTATCATCAACCGATGACTGACTGGTGGGACCAGAAGGTGACCCTCGCGCATGCCCAGGAAACCTTAATCACTCAGGCAGGGGATAATCAACGCAGCATTACCACGGGAATGGAGAGTACCCCTGCGGCGTTTGGTAATTCAGATATTCGAACCAAAAGCAATCGAATTGAATGGCAGAGTAATTTTCAAATTGGGAAGCCGCTTCTTCTGACCGTTGGCTATCAATATCGAGAACAACGGGGAGAAAACAAAGGCACGTTTTCTGAAAAAACCCTCTCAAGCCATGCCGGATTTGCGCAGCTTCAGCTAAATCTGTTTGACCGGTTTTTTGCCACCGGGGGGTTCCGCCAGGATTCCTATAATACCTTTGGCGATGCGACAACCTATCGTGTGACGGGGGCGTATCGTATTAAGGAGACGGGCACGAAAATCCGGACCAGTTATGCCACCGGATTTCGAGCTCCTTCAATTAATGAATTATTTTTTCCGAATTTCGGAAATCAGAATCTCAAGCCGGAAAAAAGTCAAAGTTTCGATGTCGGCATCGATCAGGAGTTTTGGGATAAGCGTCTGACCGTGAGTGGAGGCTATTTCTGGAACCGCTATCGACAACTGATTGTCACGGCGTTTGACCCTGCAGGCTGTGTACCCTTCACGCCTTTTGGATTTTGTGCACAGAATATCGGATCGGCAAAAAGTCAGGGGTGGGAGGGAAGCGCGAAGCTAATCCTGGCGGAAGGGTACCAGTACATGAAGATGTTGGACCTTCAAGGGCAATATACCTATACCATTACGAGAGACCTGGAGACAGGATCCCGACTGCCTCGCTGGCCGGTTCATCAAGGCAGCGTCGTGTTGACCTATCAACCCATCACGCCATTGAGTTTCACCGGAACCTTCCGGTATGTGGGTTCTCGATATAACACAACCGGTGATCAACAGCGACTTCCGGATTATTATATCCTGAATTTTTCCGCCGCCTATAACCTTACATCTTCTATGCAGGGTTATGTGCGCGTGGACAATATTCTGAACCGGCACTATGAAGAAGTGCTGTACTTTGGCACCCCGGTA
>JAUIKP010000488.1 GCA_030430725.1 Nitrospiria bacterium | reverse complement strand
TCCACTTTCCCTTTCCAACGAAAAACAGAGGAAAACCCACTCCGATAATTGGAACTGCGATCTTGGCGACGCTGAACTTACCCACTGCCGCGATAATCCACGCAGTCAGAGTCGTTCCGAGGTTTGCCCCCATAATCACTCCAATCGATTCAACCAGAGTCAGGAGCCCTACATTGACAAAGGAGACAACGAGCACCGTCGTTGCCGAGGAGGACTGGACCAAACCGGTGGTCACCAGGCCGGTCAGGACGCCCTTAAAGCGGTTCCCCGTGATTGAAGAAAGAGCCGCACGCATCTTGGCGCCAGCGAATTTTTGCACCCCTTCTGACATGACTTTCATGCCAAATAAGAAAATGCCCAGCGCTCCTAGAATCTGCAGTATTGTACTCATCGATTGTGTAGTTTCGTCCCTTTTGTGGGACTCGACCACGATCAAACTCAATCTCGCGGAAGATGTCAGGATTTTTTTGTGTCATTCCTGTCACATTATTTTGAACAGATTTGTCTCAGGAATCTCCTCACCCTACCGACAACCATGCCATACCCGATAAATGCATTAGAAATCGTGCTTTTAGGGGCCAGGAATTGATCCGGGATTCCGATTGTGACAATTCTGTGACAAAAATGTTTTTTAGATTCCAACATTTCTGTCACAAAAACGGACTCTCCGTGACAAAGCCGTCACAGACGCCCTCATTTTGAACAAGTCAGCAATCATGCTGAATTCCTCCCAAAAGATGATGGTAACGACACATCATGAACAAGGTAAGAAACAAACTCCTCGCCCAATCTGCACTGGCTTCAACTTTTTGGATACCGGTATTTGGTAGCGATAAGCCCGGATCTACCGTCTTGGGCGGTATTCCCTCCAGCAACGCTACCGCTGACTTCTGCGATTTAAGAACCTTGTCGTCGTCCGCCAGGACCACCACTGCGACCTATGCCGGGAAGCTTGTGATCATGGGTTCAGACACTCCTGGCCCCAAAATGTTTTCCCAACTCAAGAAAGCCTGCGTGGCCGCTGGAAACAAAACCGAATTTGAAATCCCAGCCGAAGAATCTTCCCAGGCATTGTCAAAACTTCTTACAGGAACAGCAAATATTGGTTGGTAAGGCCAACCGCAACCCCAAACAGGAAGAAACCCACTCTCCTTTCTCCCCCTATCTACTCCGGTCCAAAACCCTTCAAGCCTTTCCCACCAAAATACCTATCTAGCAGTTAAACCGCTACGAACAAAAGAAACCAAAATGATAAAAACGAAATGAAAAAACAGAACTGCTTAAAAAGCCATGCGACCTTGGTCGGCGCAGGGTTGCTTAGCGCGCAACTCGTCACTGCCGGTAACGCTGGATCGGTGTTCGATGATGTAAATCCTACAGCGTCGGAAGTCAACCCATGTGATATTTTCACTAAAAATACTTTATATGAAAGTGATAGCGGATTTGTAAGAAAGATCAAACTACAGGGCCGTTATCATTTCCAGTACATCATCCAGGATGAGGATATTGACGGCGCCGGGAGTAATTCCTTTGATCAAGTTCAACACCGCCGGGCTCGAATCCAAATGAGCTTCGATTTTGCTAACAATCTATCATTTGGATTCGACGCTAACTTTTCAGATGCCGATAGCACCAGCACAGAGCTAGTGAAAACCAGCGATACTTTCATCAATAATTTCCAGACCATCAACCTCCAATGGAAGCCTTCCGATGATTTCTACGTGATTGTCGGTAAGGATAAGCAAGACATTACTCGTGAGGACATTCAGTCCTCAAGATTTATCAAAACCGTCGAGCGTTCCGCCATCGTCAACGAAATCGGGCAGCAGCGCCCATGGGGAGCTCAGGTAGGATGGGTAACCAATGGAATTGAACAACGCCTTGGTGCTTGGGTTTATGGTGCCCATGCTCAAGGCCCACAGTGGGTTGACTTTAGTGCCAATAAAGGACTATCCTACAACTTGACCATTCCAGTGGATGATAACCTCGACTTCCACTTCGACTGGAATTATGTCGACAACGACGGTGGTCGTGAACGTGCACGGGGAGATGCTGAAGTCGGTACCTTTGGGTCAGCTTACGAGCATGCACTTGCTTTGGGAATCGACTACGAGAAAGACCGGCTCAAAATCATTTCCGACTTCATTTACGGAGCCAACCGCGAACGGTCGGGTGCCTATCGGGGGTCCGAGGAAATTCCAGCTGGAAATGATACGTGGGGATTTTACGTGATGCCATCTTATAAAATTACTGACAAGCTCGAAGGTGTATTTCGCTACCAATACATGGATTCAGGTCGCGAACAACGCACTCAGCGATTCGGAAACGATAACGACGGGGATAGGAATGCACGTTTTAATGTTGAAAACTATCACTCGGTTTACGCTGGCTTTCAGTATTTCATTTGCGGAGAGAACCTCAAACTGATGGGTGGCTATGAGCATGCTTGGGGTGACCTCTTCGGAACAAACACTAAAATTGAAACTGGAAGCTGGCAGTTCGCAATGCGAACTTACTTCTAGCCGCAATCTCTCAACGTAAGCACTTCCAACATGATTTTCGAATGGGCCCGGTTCCTGGAAGGAGCCGGGCCATAAGCATCCATGATCATGGCGGGATTCAGTATGATGACTTAAGCGCCGAAGAGGATAGAGTTACCGGAACCAAATATTGGTTCGCCTACCGCACTTTCTTTTAGAACCCGACGACCAATTTAAGAACACAAAAAATGTGGGCAACCTTACGGCTGCCCACATTTTTTTTTGATTCTTAACCTCGGGAAAATCAAGACATCACCTTGGTCTTGCCGGGAATGGCACAGGGGTAAAGTCCGTCCTTACCCGGCTTCGGCCCGGGATCAGCATCCCAGGCAAAGGATTCCGGCATAATCGAGAGACCCTTCGCAAGTGCGTCGTCATACTTGATTTCCTGCCCCGAGTAGGTCGCCA
>JAUIKP010000487.1 GCA_030430725.1 Nitrospiria bacterium | reverse complement strand
ATTGGGCCGCATCGTTGGCGTCAGCTAGTGAACCCGGTCGTAACCCGTCTCCCAGGCTAAATGATACATCATAACTTTTCATGATCTCGCAAATTTCTTCAAAATGCGTATAGGCAAAGTTTTCCTGATGGTGAGCCAGACACCATTTGGCATGGATGGATCCGCCGCGGGAGACGATGCCGGTCATGCGGGAGGCCGTCAGTGGGACATAGGCCAGGCGAACACCGGCATGAATGGTGAAGTAATCCACGCCTTGCTCGGCCTGTTCCACGAGAGTATCTCGAAAGATGTCCCAGGTTAGTTCCTCAGGTTTGCCACCCACTTTTTCTAAAGCTTGGTATATGGGTACGGTTCCGATGGGCACGGGAGAATTTCGGATGATCCATTCACGGGTTTCGTGAATGTTTTTCCCTGTGGAGAGGTCCATGACCGTGTCTCCACCCCATCGGATGGACCAAATCAATTTTTCAACTTCTTCTTCAATAGAGGACGTAACGGCAGAATTTCCAATGTTGGCATTGATTTTTACTAAAAAATTTCGCCCGATGATCATAGGCTCAATTTCCGGATGATTGATATTGGCAGGAATAATGGCCCGCCCCCGAGCCACTTCATCACGAACAAACTCTGGTGTAATGTAGGCGGGAGTGGACGCGCCCCAATTCTGTCCAGGATGTTGAGTTACCCCGAAGGTCTGTCCTGTCCCGTGTTGGGCGTATAAGTGTTCCTCGCGTGCTTGGTTCTCCCGAATGGCAATAAATTCCATTTCCGGTGTGATGATACCCTTCCGGGCATAATGCAATTGCGTGACATTCCGACCTGTTTTTGCGCGAAGTGGTGGGCGTTGCAAATGGAACCGGATGGCCTGTAAGGCGGGATCGTTGGCCCGAGTTCGTCCGTACTGAGAACTGACCTCCTTCAAAGGTTCTACATCCTGCCGTTCCGCAATCCAATTTTTTCTGAGGGGATGGAGCCCTTTGCGTACATCAATGTGGAGAGCAGGATCCGTATATGGTCCTGAAGTATCATAGACGATGACAGGAGGGTTTTGAACTTCAGTGTGGTCTTGGGGGCTATGGCTTGGGGCTTGATGAATTTCCCGCATTGGGACCCGTACATCTGGTCTCGAGCCGGTTCGATATATTTTTTGTGAGCCGGGAAACGGTTGAATTGATAGGGAAGAATGAGGAATGCGGGGCTCCTCAGAAATGACGCGTAAAGATGGTGTTGAAGGGCTGGATGCGGTGGTTTGGGGTGGTGTCATGCAAACCCTCTCTTTCTGAGGTTAGGGATTTGGTCCGGGGAGTTGCCTCAAAAAAACAAAAAGCCGCCCCTTTTAAGCTAAAGAGTGCGGCTGCTTGTGCGGGCTTTTGTGGCTCCTGCTTCCCTACGCTGGTATTATCCAGGTCAGGTTGTGAGGGTCGTCCCCATTTTCTGGGACTCTCAGCTTGTCGCACCCCTAGCAAGCCCATCGTACCGCTGGGTGTTTTCTCTTGTCAAACTCTTATGTAATGTCTCATGGTCTAGACCCATGGTCGAGAATTCGTATTCAGGTTCTAAGGACTACCACAGCATAATCTTTCATTCCCAACCGGGTCAGCGAGAGTTTCTGAGTTAAATGTTGTTGTGTGCATAGATTGAATTGATCGCATCATAAGAAATCCCAGAGGATTTTAGCTCTCAGGACTTCAGGCTTTTTCAAGAGAAAATGTTTTGCTACAATGAAAGACTGGTTTCCTTTCATGGTTTGAAATGGTTTGAAAGAAAGAGATATACCTCATAGGTAATCAAGGAATGATTTGAATGAATTTAACAACATAAGGAATTCGGCGTGACTTTATCGACCATCACAGAGTTGCCCATTGCGGACTACCAAACTCTCACAGAGACGGAATTGTTCGAACGAATTGTGGAAGCTAAGCGGAGACTTGGGACAAAGGTTCTCCTTCTTGGGCACAATTATCAGCGGGACGATGTGATTGTGCATGCCGATTTCCGAGGCGATTCCCTTCTTCTTGCCAAATACGCGGCCGAGCACCCTGAGCATCCTTATGTAGTGTTTTGTGGGGTGCATTTTATGGCTGAAACAGCCGACATTTTGAGTCGGTCCAATCAAACCGTCATCCTGCCTGACATGGCTGCAGGCTGCTCGATGGCGGATATGGCCTCCATGGAACAGGTGGATGATTGCTGGGACCGGCTCGGACGGGTGTTGCCGGTGGATGACACCGTGACGCCCATCGTCTATGTGAATTCTGCCGCTGCCCTTAAAGCCTTTTGCGGCGAACATGGGGGCGTGACTTGTACCTCTTCTAATGCGAAAGCCATCATGAACTGGGCCTGGGAAAGGCGAGAGAAAATCCTGTTCTTTCCGGATGAGCATTTAGGGCGGAACACCGCAAACGCGATGGGGTTTCCTCCCGATGACATGATCGTCTGGGATCCCTATCAGCCCAACGGTGGACAGACTCGGGAATCAATTCAGAAGGCTCGTCTGATTCTCTGGAAGGGACATTGTAGTGTGCATCAGATGTTCCAACCGGCACACGTGGCCTATTTCCGAAAGCAGTATCCTAATGTTCAAGTTATTGTGCATCCTGAATGTCATGAGGATGTGGTCAATCAGGCAGACCTGGTGGGATCGACGGAATTTATCATTCGGACGGTGACTCAGGCCGATCCGGGAACAGTTTGGGCAGTAGGAACTGAGTTGAATTTGGTGAATCGGTTGAAACATGATCAAGCAGATAAGCAAGTGTTTTTCCTCTCCCCAATGGTGTGTCGGTGTTCGACGATGTATAGAATTGATGGGCCTCATTTATGTTGGGCCATGGAAAATCTCGCGCAGGGCCATGTGGTTAATCACATTCAAGTTCCCGACGAGGAGAAAGTGTTTGCCAAGTTGGCTTTGGACCGCATGATGGATCTGAGCTGAATACCTTCCTTCTG
>JAUIKP010000021.1 GCA_030430725.1 Nitrospiria bacterium | reverse complement strand
CGTCCACTTTGGCACAAAAGTTTCGCGATACTCCCCCCAACCTGTCCCAGCAGGAATCAACCTGCCAACGATCACATTCTCTTTTAATCCACGGAGATCATCTGTGCGCCCATTAATAGCTGCCTCGGTAAGAACTCGGGTTGTTTCCTGGAAGGAGGCCCCAGAAATAAAACTGTCAGTACTAAGCGAGGCCTTCGTGATTCCCAATAAGACCGGCTTACCAAGCGCTGGCTGCCCACCCTCGGCAATGACCCTCTCATTCTCATCATCAAAAACAGACTTATTAACCTGAGTTCCTGGTAAGAAAGCACTATCGCCAGCATCTTCGATTCTTACCTTTTTCAACATTTGCCGAGTGATGACCTCAATGTGCTTATCGTTTATCACGACTCCCTGAAGGCGATAAACCTCTTGCACTTCATCAACCAAGTATTTTTGCAACTCCCTCGGCCCCAAGACGCTTAGAATATCATGTGGATTAGCAGACCCATCCATTAATGGTTCACCTGCTCTTACCCAATCACCTTCATGAACATTGACATGTCGGCCACGCGGAATAAAATATTCCTTCACATCACCTATCTTGTTATCCACGACAACCTTACGTAAGCCTTTCACAAAACCACCAAAAGATACTTCTCCATCAATTTCGGTCACAACCGCATGTTCCTTCGGTTTTCTCGCCTCAAACAATTCGGCCACCCGAGGCAAACCTCCCGTAATATCTTTTGTCTTAGTTGTTTCTCTAGGAATTTTTGCCAAAACATCTCCAGGGTAAACAGTCGATCCTTTTTCAACAAAAATATGAGCTCCCACCGGCAAGAGGTATCGTGCGGGAGATCCAGAGGAAAGCTTGGCGGTCTTTCCCGATTCGTCCTTCACAGACAGTCGCGGACGCAAATTAGTCCCTGCCTGCTCGATGACTACCCGGCGGGATAAACCAGTGATTTCATCCACCTCTTCTTTCATGGTGACTCCTTCGGCAATATCACCGAAAGCCACCCTTCCACCTACTTCAGTCAAGATGGTGAGTGAATACGGATCCCACTCCACAAACTTCTGCCCTACTTCGACCCTTCCTCCATCTGGGACTTTAATCTTTCCTCCATACACCACTGGATATTTTTCCCGCTCACGGCCAGTCTCATCAATTACCGCAACCTTGCCATTGCGCACCATTACAACCCAATCCCCTTGTCGAGTCTTTACCGCCATACTGGGATTATAAAAATCCGCATTTTTCTTTGCGTCAAAACTTAAGAATTTAATCGTGCCATCATGCTTGGACGACAGGACCGTTTGCTCCACAACCTTACTGGCCGTGCCACCAATATGGAACGTCCGCATGGTCAACTGAGTCCCTGGCTCACCAATAGACTGAGCCGCAATGACCCCGACGGGTTCACCTTTTTCTACTAGCCGGCCACGTGCCAAGTCTCTTCCATAACATTTGGCACATACCCCCCATCGAGATTGGCATGTGAGAACGGAACGAATTTTCACGTGATCTATTCCCGCCTCAACAATTGTTTTACATAGTTCTTCCTCTAATTCTTCATGAGCTTTAACAATTACTTCCTGCGTGACAGGATCGAGCACATCTTCTGCCGTTAATCGACCAAGAATGCGTTCATCCAGGGATTGAATTACTTCCCCTCCCTCTACTAACGCAGAGACTATAATGCCATCGGTTGTGAAGCAATCAGGCTCACTGATAATCACATCCTGAGCCGCATCTACAAGGCGCCTCGTGAGGTACCCTGAATTGGCTGTCTTGAGTGCTGTATCAGCCAACCCCTTCCGTGCTCCATGAGTCGAAATAAAATACTGTAAAACCGTGAGGCCCTCTCGGAAATTAGCGGTTATAGGGGTTTCAATAATTTCTCCAGAAGGCTTGGCCATAAGACCACGCATTCCTCCCAATTGCCGAATTTGCTGCGAACTTCCCCTGGCGCCGGAATCCGCCATCATAAAGATAGGATTAAGACCTTCTGCTGCTCCACGCCCGCCCCCCTCTTTAATTTCCTTCATCATTTCAATGGCAACTTCTTCGCCAACATGGGCCCAAATATCGATAACCTTGTTATATCGCTCCCCATTCGTAATCAAGCCTTCACTGTATTGCTCCTGAACTTGAGAAACATCCCCCTTTGCCCGCTCGATCAATTCCTTTTTGCGAGACGGAATATGCATGTTATCGATACAAATGGATACACCGGCTTTGGTGGCATGGGAGAAACCCAGGTCTTTTAATTGATCAAGCATGACGACTACCTCATGTAGACCGGCTCGACGATACACACGGTCAATCAGTTTCGTCAGCTCTTTTTTCGTCATTAACTGATTTACATGTGAAAAAGGCATGCTGGCAGGCAAAACTTCAGAAAGAATCACTCGCCCAACCGTCGTATCAATCATATCGTCAGCAATTCGTACTTTTATCCTCGCCTGCTCTTCCACTTCCTGCGAATCATAGGCTATTCGAACTTCATCCGTAGACGAAAAGACTTTCCCCTCCCCACGGGCACCATCACGATCCTTGGTCAACCAATAACACCCTAAGACCATATCCTGAGATGGAATAGATAAAGGTCTGCCATTGGCAGGTGAAAGAACATTATTTGCCGCCATCATTAATACCCGAGCCTCAATTTGGGCTTCCACTGAAAGCGGAACATGCACAGCCATTTGATCCCCATCAAAGTCGGCATTAAAAGCTGCACAGACCAACGGGTGGAGACGAATAGCTTTCCCTTCTACCAAAATAGGATCAAAAGCCTGAATTCCAAGACGATGAAGAGTTGGAGCACGATTCAACATAACCGGATGCTCTCGAATAACTTCATCAAGAACATCCCAGACTTCTGGTCGTTCCTTCTCTACTAAACGCTTTGCGCTTTTGATTGTGGTGGCAGCTCCACGCTCTTCCAGCTTATGAAAGATGAACGGCTTAAATAATTCTAAAGCCATTTTCTTGGGCAATCCGCATTGGTTAAGCCGTAATTCTGGACCGACCACAATAACTGAACGCCCAGAGTAATCGACCCGTTTACCAAGGAGATTCTGTCTGAATCTTCCCTGTTTTCCTTTGAGCATATCGCTCAAAGACTTCAGAGGCCGTTTATTGGCACCACGAATGACCCGGCCACGACGTCCATTATCAAACAACGCGTCAACCGCTTCCTGAAGCATTCGCATTTCATTACGGATAATGACACCGGGAGCTTTCAATTCCACCAATCGCTTGAGACGGTTATTGCGATTAATCACCCGACGATAGAGATCATTTAGATCGGAAGTAGCGAACCGTCCCCCATCCAAAGGCACCAGCGGGCGAAGTTCAGGCGGCAACACCGGAATGGCATCCATGATCATCCATTCTGGATTATTTCCTGATTTATGAAATGCCTCAATGACCTTCAATCGTTTCGTAAGTTTTTTCCCCACCGCCGCGGAGGTCGTACTCTTTATCTTGACATGCCGCTCATCCCACAGAGCATTGATATCCACCTTGCGCAATAATTCACGAATAGCTTCGGCACCAATACCCACCTTGAAAGAACTTGCCCCATACTCATCGGCACACTCACGGTATCTTTCCTCAGTCAGAAGCTCACGTTCTTTCAAATTTGTATTGCCAGTATCCAAGACCACGTACGCCTCAAAATACAGGATCTTCTCCAACTGTTTTAAACTCATATCCAAAAGAATCCCAATACGGCTGGGTACCCCCTTGAGGAACCAGATGTGAGCAACCGGAGCAGCCAATTCGATATGGCCCATTCTCTCGCGTCGAACCTTTGACTGGATGACTTCCACCCCGCATTTATCACATACAATCCCACGGTGCTTCATCCGCTTGTATTTACCGCAATTACATTCCCAATCTTTGGTTGGCCCAAATATTTTTGCGCAAAACAGGCCATCCCGTTCAGGCTTAAAGGACCGATAGTTGATCGTCTCTGGCTTTTTTACCTCGCCATAAGACCACGAGCGAATTTTCTCAGGGGAAGCAATACGAATTCGCATGGCATCAAATGAAACCGCATCACGAGGTTTTTCAAAAAGCGAATAGATACTATCCAAGTTCGTTCCTCCGATTATGTTGAATGATGGGACTGCACAACCGCGCTAATTCTCTAATCAGCAGATTTGATCAACTCCACATCCAACCCTAAACTTTGCAATTCCTTCACTAAGACATTAAAGGACTCCGGAAGACCAGGTTCCAGAAAGTTCTCACCTTTCACAATTGCTTCATACATTCGAGACCGTCCGGGCACATCATCTGATTTCACGGTCAAAAATTCCTGCAAGGTAGAAGCTGCCCCATATGCCTGCAGAGCCCAGACCTCCATCTCTCCTAGACGCTGACCGCCAAATTGAGCCTTTCCTCCAAGCGGTTGCTGCGTTACTAAAGAATATGGTCCGATTGAGCGAGCGTGAATCTTATCGTCAACCAAATGGTGGAGTTTCAACATATACATGTATCCCACTGTGACCGGACTCTTAAATGGTTCGCCCGTACGGCCATCATAGACCACTGATTGTCCCGACTCAGGGAGGTTTGCCCTTTTCAATAAATCTTTGATTTCCTTTTCCGATGCTCCATCGAACACGGGAGTTTCTACCTGAATTCCTAAAGCTTTTGCCGCCCACCCCAGATGAGTCTCAAGAATTTGCCCCACATTCATTCGAGAGGGAACCCCTAAAGGGTTCAGGACTATCTGTACCGGTGTTCCATCTGGAAGATACGGCATATCCTCTTCAGCCATAATTCGAGAAACGACACCCTTGTTTCCATGGCGGCCGGCCATTTTGTCGCCCACCGCAATTTTTCTTTTAATGGCTAAATACACCTTGACCAGCTTAATAACCCCGGGAGGCAATTCATCACCCCGTCGAAGACGACCAACCTTTTCATCGTATTGTGTCTGTAAGATTTCAATTTGGTCTTTCGCTTCCCGTTCAATTTCATCGAGTTTTTTCTGTTCTTCAGCGTCAGCCAGGATTACCCGACGCGCATCATCATCAGATAACTTGCGAAGAACTTCTGCAGTAATTCGTCCCTTTTTCTTCAGAATCACTTCCCCACTATCAGGATCCATCAAATCTCGTCCAACAAATTGCCCAAGCAATAGCTTACGAATCTTACGATTCCGTTCCTCTTCGATAATTCGCAATTCTTCCTGATAGTCTCGCTCGACTTTCACGCGATCATCCGTCTCGATTGTTCGAGACCGCTCATCTTTATCTACGCCTTTTCTTGAGAAAATCTTGACGTCCACGACAATACCTTCAATGCCTGGAGGAACCTGAAGCGAGGTATCCTTCACATCTCCAGCCTTTTCACCAAAAATCGCACGCAACAATTTTTCCTCTGGCGTCAGCTGGGTCTCTCCCTTAGGCGTAACTTTTCCAACTAGAATATCGCCCGGCTTGACTTCCGCCCCGATTCGCACGATGCCACTTTCATCCAAATTTCGAAGAGCCTCTTCGCCGAGGTTAGGAATATCCCGAGTGATTTCTTCCTTTCCTAACTTTGTGTCACGCGCCTCTACCTCGAACTCTTCGATATGAATAGAAGTAAACACATCTTCTTTTACCATTTTTTCACTTAAAAGAATGGCATCCTCATAGTTGTATCCACCCCATGGCATAAAGGCGACGAGCACATTTTTTCCCAACGCCAATTCTCCGTGATCCATCGCCGGACCATCCGCTAGCACTTGTCCCTGCTTGACTGGTTGCCCAATTCGAACAATGGGAGTTTGGGTGATACACGTATTTTGATTGGTTCGCTGAAATTTGACCAAATCATAGGTATCCAGGATTCGAGAACCTCTTTTCTTATCATCTTTTTCCTTGAGTCCGGTCCTGACTACAATTCTCCTCGCATCTACCGACTCAACAATCCCATCTCGTTGAGCAATAGCCAAATAACCGGAATCTCTCGCTACGACAGCTTCCATGCCCGTCCCGACCAAAGGTGACTCACTTTTAATTGTGGGCACTGCCTGGCGTTGCATATTCGAACCCATAAGGGCCCGATTTGCGTCATCATGCTCAAGAAATGGAATTAACGCAGTCGCCACGCTGACCACCTGCTTAGGAGAAACATCAAGATAGTCAACTTTATCCGGAGTCGTGGTCACAAATTCCCCTGCTTCTCTGGCGGTTATCGTTTCCGAGGTGAGCATCCCTTCATTATTTATGACTGAATTAGCTTGGGCGATAACAACCTGATCCCCATCCAATGGTGAAAGGAATTCCACGTCATCGGTTACACGACCCTTTCTCACCTTCCGAAAAGGAGCCTCAATAAACCCAAACTCATTGATCCGAGCATAGGTAGCCAATGAGGTAATTAACCCAATATTGGGTCCTTCCGGCGTTTCAATAGGACATATACGACTATAATGAGACGGATGAACGTCCCGGACCTCAAAACCTGCCCGCTCCCTGGTCAAACCACCTGGCCCTAAGGCAGACAGCCTTCGTTTATGGGTGATCTCTGCCAACGGATTCGTTTGATCCATAAACTGCGACAGTTGACTTCCAGCGAAAAACTCCTTAATGGCACCAACTATAGGCTTGGCATTGATCAGGTCATGAGGCAACACGGTTTCCATATCCAGCAGATTCATCCGTTCTTTAATGCTTCGCTCCATTCGAGCTAGACCAATACGGATTTGATTTTCCAATAACTCACCAACTGACCGGACACGACGATTTCCTAGATGGTCGATATCATCAACAGAACCTTTTCCGGCTTTTAGATCCACCAGGCATCTAACCACCTCGACAATATCTTGGGCGGATAATGTTCGCTGCTCTAATGACAAATCGAGGTTGAATCGCTTGTTCATCTTCAAACGACCAACTGGGGAAAGGTCATATCGCTTGGGATTCAGAAAGAGATTTTCGAACAACAATTTTGCCGACTCAATGGATGGCATCTCCCCAGGCCTAAGGCGTTTATAAATTTCCACCCAGGCCTCTTCCTTTGAATTAGTCCGCTCGGCCTCCAACGTATCCAGGATGACAGGACTGGTCGTAGGGCTATCCAGGTAGATAACCTTAAATCCTTCAACTCCGCTTTCAAGAATCCGCTCCATGACCGGTGCCGTGAGGCGCTGATTTTTCTCTAGAATTACTTCCTGAGTTCCAGGATCCACCAGTTCAGTCAAAACCGCTCGTCCAACCAAATCTTCTTGCTTGATAGGAATTTCTTTAATTCCAGCTGAACGAATACGCCCCATGAGGGTTTTATTGAGCTTGGTGCCTTCTTTAACCAACGGCTCATTAGCTCCCTTTTCAAAGAGATCTGCCGGAGATCGCAATCCTGCATGAATGTCAGGATCAAGCTTGCGAAGCAAAGCACCATTAAGGACGCGCACTTCCTCTACGGGGTAATACATCTTCAGAAGGTCATCGGTGCTAAAACCAAAACCTTTTAATAAAATAGTGGCCGGCATCTTCCTACGGCGATCAATTCGTACATACAAAATATCTTTGGCATCATATTCAAAATCGAGCCACGACCCTCGATAGGGAATAATCCGACCTGAAAATAAAACTTTCCCACTTGAATGTGTTCGGCCTTTGTCATGACCAAATGACGGCCCAGGGGATCGATGCAACTGACTGACTGCTACCCGCTCTGTGCCATTCACCATAAAGGTGCCACGGTCAGTCATCAAGGGCAGTTCACCGACATAGACTTCTTGCTCCCTAACATCCAAAACTCTGTTTTTTACACTTTTATCCTGTTGATCAAAAACGACCAATCGAACCCGAAGCTTTAAAGGTGCAGCGAAGGTCATTCCCTGCTCTATACATTCCCTTGTGTCATACTTGGGCGTTCCCAGAGAATAGCTGGAAAATTCTAAAATGGCCGAATTGTTATAATCCATAATGGGAAACACACTTTTAAATGCTGCATGCAATCCCTTGTCCTCACGACGATCCGGCAATGTCTCCGCCTGCAAAAATTCCTCATACGAGCGGCGCTGCACTTCCACTAAATCCGGAATCTCGATATGTGAGCGAATTTTTGAAAAGCTATGTCGCTGAACACTGCCCTCAAAGGCTGGTTGTCCCATTCCTGTCTCCTTAAGGATTAACGGCCACCTCAGGTTCCTGCTGGCCCTCGAACCTTTCTAAGTCTCTGCTCCGGATACTAAACAATAAGGAAAAAACTACTTCACCTCTACGGTTGCACCAACATCTTGAAGTTTCTTCTTAATAGTTTCCGATTCCTCTTTGGAAACTCCCTCCTTTAACGCCTTCGGGGCCGCCTCTACTAGATCTTTAGCTTCCTTCAAGCCCAACCCAGTAATTTCTCGCACCACCTTGATGACTTGGATCTTTTTATCCGCTGGAGCGCTTCCCAGGACTACCGAAAATTCGGTCTGCTCTTCAGTGGCAGGAGCCGCAGCGCCCACTGCAGCAGCCATGACCCCAACAGGCGCCGCTGCCGTCACACCAAATCGTTCCTCCAGACCCTTCACGAGATCAGACAATTCCAGGACACTCATGCCCTCTATAACTTTAATGAAATCTTCCTTTGACATTTTTGTCTCTGTTGCACTCATCTCCCCTTCTCCTTTCTGCGTTTTGTTTTCTTGTATTGCGACTAATACCGTAACAATACCTCTTACAATTTGACCTAAAACTCCGACAAACCCTCGGATTGGCCCTTGGAAGGCCGATAACAACATTGACAACAATTCTGCCTTTGACGGCAAATCCGCCACAGAAGAAAGACGAGCTGGATCTAGCTCGACCCCGTCCAGAATTGCCCCCTTGAGCTGTAATTTCTCCTCGCATTTTTCACTTTTTATAAAGTCCCGAATAACTTTCGCAGGCAATACCGGATCATCGTATCCAATGACCAATGCCGACTGACCCTTAAAAAAGGGTTGCAAGGGAACAAGGGTCGTTCCCCCAATTGCTCTCACGGCAAGGGTGTTCTTAACCACATGAAAGTTTGACTTCGCCTGCCGAAGTTTTTTTCGCAAATCATTAATTTGATTTACGGGTATTCCCGCACACTCCGTTACAATGGCAATCCGAGCTCGAGAAAATTGCTCATGCATGACTGCCACAGCTTCACTTTTATCAGTTTTTTTCATACCTCGAACTCACCTGCTGAGATTAAAGTTTCAACTGACCTGCTTTACAATCGCGACTCCGTCCAGATGGATACCTGGCCCCATCGTGCTGGATAATGTTGCACTTTTCACATACTTTCCTTTACTGGAAGAGGGCTTAGCCTTCATGATGGAATCAAAAACTGACTGGGCATTTTCTTTAATTTGTTGCCCCTGAAAAGAGACCTTCCCAACAGGAACATGAACATTACCGGCCTTATCAACCTTATACTCAACTCTCCCTCTTCTGATCTCCTGAATGGCTTTTCCAACTTCAAAGGTCACCGTTCCAGTTTTGGGATTAGGCATTAAACCTCGTGGGCCCAAAACTTTCCCCATTCTTCCGACAGCACCCATCATGTCTGGAGTCGCAATCATGGAGTCAAACTCCAACCATCCATCTTGGATTTTCTGTAAAAGGTCATCACTTCCCACAAAATCGGCCCCAGCCTCCCTGGCTTCCTGCTCCTTTTCTCCTTTTGCGATCACTAAAATCCTGACCTTTTTCCCCGTTCCATGAGGAAGGACCGTAGTCCCGCGAACCATTTGATCCGCACGCTTGGGATCTACCCCCAGGCAAAGTGACAGCTCTACCGTCTCATCGAATTTGGCGAAAGCAGCCTGCTTAACCAGCTCACTAGCCTCCTCCAATGAATACAGGGCCTTTGTTACCTTTGCTAAAGCCGATTCAAATTTCTTTCCCACAGCGCATACCTTCTGTTAGAAGCTTCAAAATATTATTTTTACCCTTCAACCGTAATGCCCATACTTCTCGCGGTTCCTGCAATTACATTCATCGCAGCTGGAATATCACTGGCATTCAAATCTTCCACCTTCAATTTAGCAATGTCCTCTAGCTGTGCCATGGAAATTGTCCCAACTTTATTTTTATGGGGAACCCCTGAACCCTTTATGATGCCTGCGGCTTTCTTTAGTAAATCCGATGCCGGAGGAGTCTTGGTCACGAAACTGAAGCTTCTATCCTTATAAACAGAAATGACCACAGGGATAATGCTGCCCTCTTGCTTCTGAGTCCTAGCATTAAACTGCTTGCAAAACTCCATAATGTTCACTCCATGTTGCCCCAAGGAAGGCCCAACAGGAGGAGCAGGATTGGCTTTTCCAGCCGGAATTTGCAATTTAATTTGACTAGTTACTTCTTTGGCCATGCCTTCACCTACCTTACCTCGACTTGCAAATTACTTAAAATTAAAAAAGAATACTCTACTTACCTTTAAACTCTCTCAACTTGAGAAAACGCTAATTCCACTGGAGTTGAACGACCAAAAATACTGACTAGTGCCTTGACTCGGCCATGATCCTGATCTACCTCATCCACTAATCCATTGAACCCCAAAAATGGACCATCCACAATTCTCACATTGTCCCCCTTTGAAAAATTCGCCAACTCCCTTGGAGCCGTCACGCCCGATTCCAACTGTTTCAAAAGCGTGGACACCTCCTCGGGATCAAGGGGGATAGGCCTGGATCCACCTCCAATAAAACCAGTGACCTTGGGGGTCTCCTTTATCATAGCAACCACCTCATCCCCAAGTGGCCCATTTGCTTCGAGCAGAACATACCCGGGAAAGAATTTTCGCTTAGAAGCCCGGCGTTTTCCTTCCTTAAACTCTACTACATCTTCCGTAGGAACAAGGACTTGCGCCACCGAATCCGCCATTCCCAATTGATTCGCCCGCTCGACAATTCCGGCCCGAACCCGCCCCTCATATCCCGCATAGGTGTGAATGACATACCAATGACTCGACATGAATTCCCTTCTAATAGATACTAAATAATTCTGCTAATTAACCAAACAAGGAATGAATCCACCACAGAGAGGAACAAGGACATGATGACGCAAAACAACAGAACCACCGTGGTCGACCCGATCGTCTCAGACTTCGTAGGATAAGAAATTTTTTTAAGTTCCCCACGCACGTCAGACAAAAATTCCGTAATGGAAAACCACATCTTCTTAAACACGATTTCTACCTCAACCTTTCGAAACCCTGCTAATACGGAAATAAATGTCTGTTATCTTTTATGCACATTTCACAACGACCGATTATGGCAGGGGCACAGGGATTCGAACCCGGACTTTCGGTTTTGGAGACCGACGTGCTAGCCGTTGACACCATGCCCCTCCAACCTGCACGCAACCTTAACGGCCCATACCAACAATCACTTCACCTCTTTGTGAGGAGCATGCTTTCGACAAAATCGGCAGTATTTTTTAACTTCCAACCGATCTGGATCGTTTTTCTTGTTTTTCATTGTCGAATAGTTTCGGTGCTTGCAATCTCCGCACGCTAGAGAAATTATGACTCTCATCGATACACCCCTATTTTCTTACGCGACGATTTCCGTGACCACCCCGGCTCCGACCGTTCGGCCCCCTTCTCGCACTGCAAACCGCACCCCCTGCTCCATCGCAATCGGGGAGATCAACTCCCCCTCAAACGACACATTATCCCCCGGCATCACCATCTCGACCCCCGGGTTTAATTGCACCACTCCCGTGACATCCGTCGTCCGGAAGTAAAACTGCGGCCGATACCCATTAAAAAACGGCGTATGCCGCCCGCCCTCTTCCTTCGTCAAAATATACACTTCCGCCTTGAATTTCGTATGCGGCGTAATGCTCTTCGGCTTGGCCAACACCATCCCCCGCTCCACATCCTCTTTCTTCGTGCCCCGCAACAGCGCCCCAATATTGTCACCCGCCTGCCCCTCATCCAACACCTTCCGAAACATTTCCACGCCCGTCACAATCGTCGCCTGCGTCGGCCTCAACCCCACAATCTCAATTTCATCACCCACCTTGACCACCCCGCGCTCCACTCGGCCCGTCACCACCGTCCCCCGACCGCTGATCGTAAAGACATCTTCAATCGGCATCAGAAACGGCTTATCAATGGCTCGCTGCGGATTCGGGATGTAACTATCGACCGCCTCCAACAAGCGGATAATCGACGGCACGCCCACCTCACTCTGATCCCCTTCAATGGCCTTGATCGCTGACCCGATAACCACCGGGACATCATCGCCAGGAAAGCCATACTTCGTAAGCAACTCCCGCACTTCCAATTCCACTAACTCCAACAACTCCTTGTCCTCAACCTTGTCCGCTTTATTCAAAAAAACCACAATAAACGGCACACCCACCTGCCGCGCCAATAAAATATGCTCCCGCGTTTGCGGCATCGGCCCATCGGCCGCACTGACCACCAAAATCGCGCCGTCCATTTGTGCCGCCCCGGTGATCATGTTCTTCACATAATCCGCATGCCCTGGGCAGTCGACGTGCGCATAATGGCGATTGTCCGTTTCATATTCCACATGGGAGATAGCGATGGTGAGAATTTTGGTCGGATCCCGGCGCCCCTGACTCTCACTCGCTTTCGCGACTTCATCATACGGGACAAACTTCGCCTTCCCCGTATCGCCCATCACTTTCGTCAAGGCCGACGTCAGGGTCGTCTTCCCATGGTCAACGTGCCCGATCGTCCCCACATTGACATGCGGCTTCTTCCGCTCAAATTTCGCCTTCGCCATGCCCTACCTCCTCTTGAAATCCTTGCCTTACCGAATTGAAAAATATACCAGAGGAATACTATTCCCCTTGATTTTTTTTAATAATTTGCTGAGCCATGAGTTTTGGTACAACCTCATAAGACTCAAATTCCATACTATAAGTAGCCCGCCCCTGAGTCTTGGAACGTAAATCCGTCGAATATCCAAACATTTCACTCAATGGGACTGCAGCATCAACAACTTGAGAATTTCCTCTTGCCCGCATTCCATGGATTTTCCCACGTCGACTATTTAAATCACCTATCACATCTCCCATAAAATCCTGAGGTACGAGTACCTCTACCTTCATTACCGGCTCCAACAGAACCAAATCAGCTTTTTGACAGGCACTGACCAGTGCCATTGAACCAGCAATTTTAAAGGCCATTTCACTTGAGTCCACTTCATGAAAAGAACCGTCAAACAATGTGACGCGAAGGTCGCGCAATGGATATCCAGCAAGAACCCCACTCTCCATTCGCTCCCGGATTCCTTTTTCCACTGGAGCGATATATTCCCTGGGGACCGCTCCGCCAACAATTTTATTTACAAATTCTAATCCTACACCAGACTCTGCGGGTTCCACGCTCAGCCATACATGACCGTATTGACCACGACCACCGGTCTGCTTTACATACTTCCCCTCAGCCTCCGCTTTCCCCTTAATAGTTTCACGGTAGGCCACCTGAGGTTTCCCCACATTCGCCTGCACTTTAAATTCACGAAGGAGACGATCAACAATGATCTCAAGATGCAATTCACCCATACCGGATATGATCGTTTGCCCAGTCTCCTCATCTGATTTTACCTGGAAGGAAGGATCCTCCTGAGCAAGCTTCTCCAAAGAATATCCCAACTTGTCCATATCCTGTTTGGTCTTTGGCTCAACAGCCAAAGAAATAACGGGCTCAGGGAACTTTATAACTTCCAGCAAAATTTGATGCTTTTCATCACAAAGAGTGTCACCTGTTCGAGTATCCTTGAGACCCACAGCCGCCGCGATATCACCAGCAGAAACGACCTCAATCTCTTCTCGCTTATTGGCATGCATTTTTAATAAACGCCCTATTCGCTCCCTTTTCCCCTTTGCAACGTTATATACATAGGATCCGGCTGATAATTTCCCTGAATACACCCTAAAATACGTCAATTGGCCGGAAAAAGGGTCAGACATAATTTTAAATGCCAACGCGGCAAATGGCTCACCATTCTCTGGCTTTCTGGCTATCTCTCCATCGGTATGAGGATCGACACCAACAACCGGCGGAAGGTCAACTGGAGAAGGAAGATAATCAACCACCCCATCGAGCAATGGCTGAACACCTTTATTCTTAAATGCCGATCCGCAAAAAACTGGATTAATTTTCAACCCTATTGTCCCTGCCCGTATTACCCGCTTGACTTCATCTGCTGCAAGGACTTCACCGGCCAAATACCGCTCCATCACCCCTTCATCAAACTCAACAACCGAATCCAATAATTTCTCGCGATATTCTTTTGCCAACGCTAAATAGTCATCAGGTATATCTTGAATCGAATAAGCAGCACCAAGGGTCTCATCATCAAAAACCAGCGCTTTCATAAGCAGAAGGTCAATTACCCCTCGAAATCCATCCTCTTTTCCGAATGGCAATTGCACGGGAACCGGCTTTGCCCCCAGTCGGTCGACTAATGACTTAACACTTGCAAAAAAATCTGCGCCCACTCGATCCATTTTATTCATAAACACGATTCGAGGAACTTGATATTTATCTGCCTGTCGCCATACTGTCTCCGATTGAGGCTCCACGCCCTGAACCGAATCAAAAACAGCTACAGCCCCATCAAGCACTCGAAGCGACCGCTCTACCTCAATAGTGAAATCCACATGGCCCGGAGTATCGATAATGTTTATCCGGTAATCCTTCCAGAAACAGGTTGTGGCGGCGGAGGTAATTGTAATCCCCCTCTCCCGTTCCTGCTCCATCCAATCCATCGTCGCCGCACCTTCATGAACTTCACCGATTTTATGCGACACACCCGTATAATAAAGCACACGTTCGGTGGTGGTAGTCTTGCCGGCATCAATATGGGCCATAATCCCAATATTTCGAGTTCGGCTTAAAATGAAATCTGTGGACACAAATTCCTCACACAAAAATGTCGACAAGGGAAACGGTCATTCACAACAAAAAAGAGGACCACTCTTCTTCAATTCAGGAAATGACAAACTTCCCTACAACCCCAACAGATAAAACCTACCACCGGTAATGAGCGAAAGCCCTATTGGCTTCAGCCATCCGGTGCGTCTCATCCCGCTTCTTTACCGCTGACCCATTATTATTTGCCGCATCCATTAATTCCGCCGCCAACTTCTCTCTCATACTCCTACCACTCCGAGCTAACGCACTTTGCTTAATCCACCTCAACGCTAAAGCCACCTGGCGCACCGGACGGATTTCGACTGGCACCTGATAAGACGCCCCACCAACTCGTCTTGATTTCACCTCCACCATTGGCTTCACGTTCCCCAATGCAGCATGGAAGACTTTAAGCGGCTCATCTCCCGTCTTATCCCTGACAATATCAAATGCCCCATAACAAACCCTTTCAGCCGTACTTTTCTTTCCGTCCCGCAGTAGAATATTCAAAAACCTACCAACAACTTGGTCTTTATATCTGGCATCCTGAACAACCTTTTGACGAAGTACGAGTGGCCTACGTGGCATTTTTTCCCCTAAAGAATTAACGAGTTTTAAATTAAATACGCGAAGGTAAAAGCGCGGGACCTAACTACTTGGGGCGCTTTGCACCATACTTTGATCGCCCCTGCTTCCTGTTTGCAACCCCAACGGCATCTAATGCCCCACGAATCATATGATATCTGACACCAGGAAGATCTTTCACCCTACCACCCCGCACCAAAACTATAGAATGCTCCTGAAGATTATGACCCATACCCGGGATATATGCCGTTACCTCAAGACCTGTCGTCAATCGCACTCTTGCTACTTTTCTCAATGCAGAGTTTGGCTTCTTAGGAGTCGTAGTATATACCCGAAGACATACCCCCCTTCGTTGAGGGCACCGATTTAATGCCGAACTTTTGCTTTTTGCTTTTATTGCCTTTCGGCCGACACGGATTAGTTGGTTAACTGTAGGCATACAATTTCCAATTACAATTTCTTTTTACGACCATTAAATAATACAAATTAATTGAGGCGAACCGGGTGATCTTATAGATTCATTTCCATTATGTCAAGATGTCTTTTCATATAATGGTTTCATTTAATTTTACTTTTCACTTGACGAATGAACTTCATTTAATCCTGACTGATCCTCTGAAGACAGAGATGCGCCTTCTTCCGTCCACTTTGGCACAAAAGTTTCGCGATACTCCCCCCAACCTGTCCCAGCAGGAATCAACCTGCCAACGATCACATTCTCTTTTAATCCACGGAGATCATCTGTGCGCCCATTAATAGCTGCCTCCGTAAGAACTCGGGTTGTTT
>JAUIKP010000020.1 GCA_030430725.1 Nitrospiria bacterium | reverse complement strand
CTCCCCTTTCAGGGCCAGAAACAAATCACCGGATTTCAGCTCACGCGAATCGGTTTGCACTCGAAGCATTCTCCCTTTCTGTGATCCCTGGAGAAGCAACCTCCCTTTAGTCGCATCAAGCACGTCGTTGATCTCAAAAGCTGCCATATTGAATCGTCAGACCTATCTGGAACCCATCTGTCGATGAATGGCCTTCCTGGCTTCTTCACGATCATCAAAGTGAATTTTTTGTGTCCCGAGAATTTGGTAGTCTTCATGCCCTTTTCCCGCGATCAACAACAGGTCCCCGTCCTTGGCTTCTGAAACCGCTGCATGAATAGCTTCAGCTCGATCGGGAATGATCTGATAAGGACACCGTTCTTCGGGAGGCAACGATTGAATTCCCTGTTCGATTTGAGTCAGAATTGTTTCAGGATTTTCCGTTCGTGGATTATCGGACGTGGCTATCACCACATCGCTATGTCGTGCCGCTACCTGCCCCATCTTTGGCCGTTTTCCGGGATCCCGGTCGCCCCCACAGCCAAAGAGGGTAATGATTCGTCCTTTTGTAATGGCCTGCGCCGCTCGAAGCAACCGATACAACGCATCCTCGGTGTGCGCATAATCCACGACGACCGTATATGGTTGGCCTTCATTGATGCGTTCAAACCGTCCAGGCACATTGGCCACTGACTGCACGGCTTGTTCAATCATGGGAATCGTCATGCCCATGTCCAGACCAATGCCGATCGCAGCCAGCATATTCGACACATTATGTTCTCCCACCAATTGACTGTTGATCGTCAACGGGCCAATGGGACTGTTCACCAGAAACTGGGTTCCTCCCATAGAAAGGCGGACGGATTCCGCTCTGATGTCTGCGTGGGAATGGAGCCCAAATGTCCAGGTCGGAATGGCACATTGTTGAAGAATCATGGAGGCCCGTTCATCATCTGCATTGACGAGCGCACGTTTGGGGCGGGTTTTCTGACCACTCTCGACGCATTCGGTAAATAAACGGAGTTTTGCCTGAAAATAGTCCTCCAAGGTGTGATGAAAATCTAAATGATCTTGCGTCAGATTGGTAAACACCACGATGTCGAATTCACAGCCGGCTACCCGATCTAATGCCAACGCATGGGAAGAAACCTCCATGACCGCAGTATCCACACCAGCCTTAACCATGGCGCTCAACATGTTCTGGAGCTCGACAGCAGCCGGGGTGGTATGTGACGCCACACGGCGCTCTGACCCGAACATATAGCCTACGGTCCCCAACAGTCCCACATGATGCCCCTGAGCTTCCAACAGGGATTTGGTTAAATGCGTTACCGTGGTTTTGCCATTGGTCCCCGTGACCCCCACCATGTGCAGATGAGCACTAGGCATACCGGAAAGTTTTGCCGCCAGGAACCCCAGGGCCTTCCGGGAGTTTGTCACTCGAATGAGCGCAGACGAACTTCTTCCTGTTGGTGGAGCCTGCACTTCAACCCCCTCCTCCACCACCACACCAACGGCCCCTTGCTTTTGAGCCAGTCTCACAAACTGATGTCCATCATAGTGCTCCCCCTTGATGGCCACAAATACTGAACCAGGCTTCACTTGTCGGGAGTCCTCGGTCACGAATATAACTTCACGCTGAAGATCCCCTTCACTTCCCGTCGTATCCAGTGAGGCAAGAAGCTCTTGAAGCGTCACAGATTACTGCACAATGGGCTGGGGTGAAGAAATGGGCGAATTTGCCGCAGCCGTCCGAATAACTGCGGATCCACCAGGCAACACTCCTAAATGGGGCAAGACTCGCTCCGCGACCTTTCGAAAGACCGGAGCGGCAATTTCCCCACCCCAATTTCCAATCGTCGGCTCATCAATGACAACTAACATGGCAAGACGCGGGTGCTCGACCGGTGCAAATCCGACGAACGAGGCAATCACTTGTGAAGAAGAGTAGGACCCGGTTTTCGGATCAATTTTTTGAGCGGTCCCCGTCTTTCCCGCAGCTCGATATCCGGCAAGCCTGGCACGCTTGCCTGTTCCTGCCTCCACAGCCACCTCGAGAATCCGAGTTAACGTGCCGGTTGTCTCAAGCGAAATGGGTCGCCGTTTGGGTTGAGGATCTCTGGTCAAGACAGCCTCTCCGTTGGAGTCCAGGATCGAAGAGACCACGTAGGGGGTCATCAGCCAACCACCATTGGCCACCACTGACATGGCTGTGACCATTTGGATCGGGGTGACGGCGATTTCCTGACCCATGGCAATTGAAGAGAGGCTTCGACCACTCCATTTTTTTGGCTCTCGGAGAATCCCTGAGGATTCTCCCGGAAGATCGATTTCGGTTTTTTCTCCAAATCCAAACGCTTTTAAATATCGAAAAACCCGGTCTTGCCCTAATTCCATTGCGACTTTGATCGCACCCACATTACTCGATTGCGCCACCGCTTCGGAAAAGGTCATCCAACTGGTTTTTGCCGGATCATGAACAATGGTCCCTGCCACCGGCATCTTTCCATCACCCCCATAGATTAACGTGTCTGGAGACATCACCCGCTCTTCCAGCGCCGCCGCTGCCACCACAATTTTCAACGTTGACCCCGGTTCATAGGGATCCGTCACCAGTCGATTTCGCCAATCCTGAGTAGAAAATTGCCCTAAGTGATTAGGGTCAAAGGTCGGATGAAGTGCCCACGCCAGAATCGCTCCGTTTATGGGGTCCATAATCACAATACTTCCAGACTTCGCGCCGCTTTTCTTTAAAGCTTGCGCTAACTCCGCCTCCGCAATGAACTGGACAACCTCATCAATAGTCAACGTGAGATGATACCCAGTCGACAAAGGGACGGACTCATGACTGGGAGGTGAGGCAAGCTTTCTGCCCAAAGCGTCCCTTTGGTATTTCACCAGGTTTTTTTCACCCCGTAGATAGGACTCATATTGAAGTTCCACCCCTTCTAATCCCTGGCTATCAATTCCGGCAAACCCCACGAGATGGGATACCAATTCCCCCTTGGGATAAAAACGATGTGGTTCTTTGGTCAATCCCAATCCGGGTACATTCAAGGCCTCGACTTCCTTGACAACGGGTTCCGGAATATTGCGTTTAACCCAAACGTACGGCTGATTTCGTGTGAACAGATCACGTAATTCCTTGACCGGCATTTGTAAGATCGGCGCTAAGGATCGGGCGACCCGTTGTGGATCATTCAAGGACGGCGGCCGCACATACAATGAGGACACTTCCACATTGAGAGCCAGTGGGTGACCTTGTCGATCAACAATTACCCCTCGATCCGGCTGAACAATCACGGTTTTTTCGTGTTGCTGCTGTGCCTGATGAGCCCCAACGTCGGCCTGAAGGACCTGCAGGTAAAACAGTCGGCAACCAATAAGCACAAACCCGCAAAGGAGGCCCAAGCAGACAATGCCACTTCGGATTCGACAGACGGGATGAATGTCCTGAGATGACGTTTTCACGGAAGGCTCACGACGGTATTGCCAAATTCACGGACCAAACGAACAGGAAAATTTCCATCCGATTCGGACTGAGGTAACGTATCCAGGGAGACCATAACGATCTGCCCTTCCTGAGCCACAGTAAGTCCCAATTGACTTTGCGCCCGTTGAGCAACTCGTTGCGGATCCGTTAACTGCGACAACCGAACCTGCAAGCCTTCTTGCTGTTTTTTGAATTCCGCGCGCTGAGTTTCTAACTCTTCAATGGCATACCCCAAGCGCCACATGTCTATCTTGACCCCGACATAGAGCAGACACCACACCCCCAATAGAATCATGACGCCAAGGAACACATTTTTCCTCATAGAGTTTCTCCTTCCGGAAGGCGCTCGGCCACACGTAACTTAGCGCTTCTGGCACGAGGATTTTGTTGTATTTCCAACACACTCGGAATCACAGGCTTCTTGACCCGCAATGCAACTTTTGGATGCTCTCCCTGCGCCAGGGAACGAAACGTTTGCTTCACAATACGATCTTCTAAGGAGTGAAAGGCTATGACACACACCCTTCCGCCATCCTTCAACAGGTCGATGGCATCCCGGAGAGCCGGCTCGAGCAATTCCAATTCACGATTTACCCGGATCCGTAACGCCTGAAAAGTTCTGGTCGCAAAATGTAAGCGCCCCTTTTTGTAGGCATAAGGAAGCGCACTCTCAAGGACAGACACCAATGCCTGCGTGGTCTGAATAAGACCGGCGCTTCTCGCCTGCACGATTGCACGGGCGATTCGACGGGAATACCGTTCTTCACCATACGTAAAAATGGCATCCGCTAACTCTTTTTCCGGAAGATGATTCACCAGATCAGCTGCTGTGACTTTCTGGGTTTGATCCATTCGCATATCTAATGGCCCACTCAGGGAAAAACTAAATCCACGCTCTGCTTGGTCCAACTGCAACGAGGACACCCCTAAATCAAACACAACCCCGTCAACCTTCTTATAGCCGGCTTCCTGAACAAAGTTTCGAATGTGGGAGAAATTCCCATGTAATATATTTACGGATGATTCATATTCACTTAATGTCTTTTTCGCAAGAGCAACGGCCTGATAATCACGGTCCAAACCAATAATATGAGCATTTTTTCCGGTTTTTTCCAGTATCTTCAGCGACGTTCCACCAATTCCGAGAGTACAATCAACATAGATCCCACCGGGCACCGGATTAAGCCAAAAACAGATTTCCTCTACAAGTACCGGTGTATGAACATCATTCATGCACAGCTTGTTTCATTTTTACAATATATGTGGAAATCATCCCACTTTCTCCCACACCTGGAAGTATACAACCCCCGCCTATGATGTCAAGCACTCAAAAAATATTGTAAAAAAGGTAGGAGCTAGGGAATAAGAAATTTAGGAACCATGACCAAAATATTTGGGTTGGTCATTCACCAGAATACTAAGGATACAACGTATAGAGCATCCTGGGGAATGGAATCGTTTCTCGAACATGATCCAATCCACAAATCCAGGCGACGACTCGCTCAATTCCCATACCAAAACCAGCATGAGGAACCGTTCCGTATCGTCGCAGATCGACATACCACTTAAATGCTTCCTCAGGAAGGTCGTGAGCTTTAATTTGCGCCAGCAATTTATTTAAATCATGGATTCGTTCCCCCCCTCCGATAATTTCTCCATATCCCTCCGACGCGAGCATATCCATACATAACGCCAAGTCTGGCCTCTCTGGATCTTTCGCCATATAAAATGCTTTTGCGTCAGCCGGATACCGATGAACAATCACCGGACGATCAAATTCTTGCGCTAAAGATGTTTCGTCATCGGCTCCGAAATCATCGCCGAATTGAATGGCGGCTCCCTTTTGTTGAAGACGCCTCAGAGCCTCTTCATAGGTTATTCGCGGAAAGGGCTTGACCATGGCTTCTAATTTAGGAATATCCCGTTCTAAGATTTCCAGTTCGGATCGACGAGTTTCTACAACGCGCTGAATAACCGTTGAAACCAAGTCCTCTGCCAGTTGCATGGCATCCGGTAGGTCGGCAAAGGCCATTTCCGGCTCAACCATCCAAAACTCCATCAAGTGGCGCCTAGTTTTTGATTTTTCCGCCCGAAAGGTTGGACCAAAACAATAGATTTTACCAAAAGCCGCAGCAGCCGCTTCTCCATATAATTGACCACTTTGAGCTAAATAGGCTACCTGGTCAAAATATTGAGTTTGAAATAAGGTCGTGGTTCCCTCGCAGGCGTTTGGGGTAAAAATCGGCGTATCAATTAAGGTAAAGCCTCGATCATCAAAAAAATTCCGACATGTCCGAATGATTTCATGGCGAACCCGTAAAATGGCGTGCTGGCGTCGCGATCGCAACCAGAGATGCCGATATTCCATCAGGAAACCAACTCCATGGTCTTTCGGTTGGATGGGAAAGGGTTCTGCTATGTGAATCACTGCCAATGTGGATACATCAAGTTCAAATCCACCTGGCGCTCGAACATCCCTTCGAGGCTTTCCAGTCAAAATCACAGAAGACTCCTGGGTTAACTGACTACACAAAGAAAATTGGTCGTCGCCAACCTCACCTTTGCTTACAATAGCCTGGAGATCTCCGGTGCCATCACGCACGGTCAAAAAGCTTAATTTTCCGCTAGAGCGTCGGTTGCGGATCCATCCCTTGACCGTAATGTCCTGGCCTTCAAACTGTGAAATCTGTTCAATCGAGACGACCGGCTGCTCCGACATAATGCTGCTCCCTCCCGCTCTCACTAAGAAAAAATTGACACCCTGAAAATTCAGCCGCTATGATCATTTGTCTATAAAAGAGATACCTCAGGAACGTAAGGAGGCTTTAAATATGAGCTACACCATCACTGTCAGCGAATTAAAAGCTCGCATGGATAAAGGCGATAAAATTTTCTTGTTGGATGTCCGAGAGCCCCACGAATACTCCTTGGCCAAAATAGAGGGATCAGTGCTGATTCCCCTTGGCCAGGTTCCTCATTCCCTGAAACAATTGGATCCGAGCGCTGAAATTGTCGCGTATTGTCATAAAGGCATGCGGAGTGCTGATGCCGTGGGGTTTCTTTTGCAACAGGGATTTTCGAATGTTAAAAACCTGATTGGAGGAATTGAAGCCTGGTCCATTGAGATCGATCAATCCGTCCCCAGGTATTAACAGTTGAGTTATCCGGTGAAATCATTGACCTACTGCACGCGACAGAAAGGTCATTTTCCGGTTTCACGGAAAAAATCGACTGTCCGGGTGAGCCCTTCCTGCAAAGTAACCTGAGGATCCCAGCCAAATACCTCCCTGAGTTTTGTCACATCCAACACACTGCGGAATTGCTCGCCTTTCTTTGCCGCTCCATAGAGTTCTTTGCACTGACAATTCGTTAAACTTTTAATAATTCCATAACATTCATTGATTGTCGTCTCCTGGCCAGTTCCCACATTATAAATTCCCTGAACATCTTCTCCCAGGGTCACCAAAATCGCTTCCACCACATCATCCACGTAGATAAAATCTCTTGTCTGCTTCCCAGTTCCATTGACAATCGGTTGGCCACCATCCAACATTTGTTTCGAGAAGATAGCCACGACCCCGGCCTCCCCTTCAGAGTCTTGCCTGGGCCCATAGACATTCGCAAAACGAAGCGCCACATACCGGAGTCCGGTAGCACTTGCGTAATAGGCTAGATACTTTTCCCCAGCTAGCTTACTAATTCCATAAGGAGAAAGAGGTTCCGTCCGGTGTGACTCTGGGGCCGGAAATATTTCCTGTTCCCCGTAGACCACGCCACCCGACGACGCAAATGTCACCTTTCGCACACCCTGCTTCACAGCATGTTCTAACACATTGATGGTCCCTAAAATATTGACTTGCGCATCAAATCCCGGATCATCCGTTGAATGTCGAACACTCATTTGCGCAGCCAGATGGACGACAATGAGGGGGCGCTCATTTCGGAACACCCGTTCAATCCGCTTACTCTGAATATCCATTTTATAAAATTGGGCTTTTTTATTGACATTCTTTCGTTTCCCTGTAGAGAGGTTATCAACCACAATGACCTCATTGCCTTCCTGAATCAACCGGTCAACCAGGTGTGATCCAATGAATCCAGCTCCCCCGGTCACCAGAATTTTTGTAGACATCCCCGGCTTTCTCCTTTTACATGATTAGGTTAAGGGGTTATTTCGAGCAATTGGATTGCTTCCCTCAGGATTCATCTTCCCGTTTTATCATTCCTACCAGCATCTCTTTGTTTCCTTTTTTCCCCATCAGGATCGAATCCATGACACCAAGAACGTCGAGCCGAAGGCTACGGACATATTCCACAAAACCATCCCTTACCTGTTCACGCAATCGTTCATCACGGACAATGCCACCTTTTCCGACTTGTCCTTTTCCAACTTCAAACTGCGGCTTGAGCAATGCAACGAGATGCGCCTGATCACGCAGGACAGGCATAATCGCTGGCAACACCAAGCGTAAGGAAATAAATGAAACATCGATTACCGCCAAATCAACCGGCTCAGGAATATCTTGAGGACACAGATGGCGGATATTGCAACGGTCCATGACCACAACACGAGGATCAGTTCTCAGCTTCCAATCTAACTGCCCATACCCTACGTCAATGGCATAGACTCGATTGGCCCCACGTTGCAGCACACAATCAGTGAACCCTCCGGTAGAGGCACCCACATCCATGACCACACGGCCTGAACAGGAAATTAAAAATGCATCCAAGGCAGGTGCCAGCTTTTCACCGGCTCGGCTGGCATAGGCGGACTCCGGTTTCGTCACTTCCAGGAAAACAGTTGGCGCAACCAGCTTTCCTGGCTTATCAATCATGATTCCATCGACTTTCACTCGACCGGCAAGAATAAGTCGGCAGGCCTGCTCTCTGCTTGCGACCAATTCCTGAGTCAGGACAAGGGAATCCAATCGTTCTTTTGTTGGCCTCCGGGGTTGGGGGGGAGCTGATGGCTGAGAAGCCTTCATATATTCTTCATGTCCACGAAGCAGACAATGCGAAGTTTATCAATTGAGAGAGATAATAGTGGAGGAAATTTAGGATTCTGGCAAACTGGGATCCTCAACCGAAAAAGCCTGTATACGCTTCCTTCCATCCTTGTCTTGCACAAGGATCTCTACTTTGCGTTCTGCATCATCCAGCATTTTCAGGCAGGTTTTTGAGAGCTTGACTCCTTCCTCAAAAACTCTCAAGGATTCATCCAATGAAAGTTCCCCGCGCTCCAACTCGGCCACAATAGTTTCCAAGCGGGACAGTGCCTTTTCAAATTTCAGTACAGCCATAAATATTGTCCGAAACTGATAGTGATTCAGTTCTCTCGTTTCATAGGTTCATAATCTTTTACCTGACGTGTATTATAGCCATGCCGGAACATGAAGCAAAAGTGAATTTCTTACGTTGAGGGACGGGTTCGCTGCACCAGACAAATCAATTCGCCTTCATGAAGTCTAGCGCGTACAGACTCTCCCTTAGTAACTTCTGTTGATCGCTTTACGACTTTTCCATTTTGCAACTTGTGAACAACGCTATACCCTCGCGCCAAGACGGCAAGTGGACTTAATTGATTCAGTTGAAACATCCACAATTCTGTTTGGTGACGTTTATCAAGAATGCATCCCGACATACCTCGGACTAGCCGAATCCCTTGGTCAACCAAGGCCAGTTGCTGCCGATGAATGTCAATCAGGGGATTTCTCTCCCAAATCGATGACTGATGATTCAGCAACTGCACATGGAGATTCCGGCACCAGTGCTTCATTTTTACATAGAGTTGCCGCTCTAACTCATCCACCTGTTGCACGAATTGTCCAAGCACGAGTCTAGGCTCAGGCAATCGGCCGGTCAATTCCTGAACTTGCCCTCTCCACGCGACACATAAACTCCTCATAGACCGTTCCAATCGTACTCGTTGATGGGCCAGATGATGCCTAACCGTTGAGCAGTCCGGAACCACCAACTCTGCCGCAGCAGAGGGCGTGGGAGCTCGATAATCGGCGGCTAAATCTGCGAGCGTCAGATCGGTTTCATGGCCAACAGCGGACACCACCGGCATCCTGGAAGAGGCGATAGCCCTCACCACAATTTCTTCGTTAAATGCCCAGAGGTCCTCTAACGATCCCCCACCACGCCCGACAATTAACACATCCAAACCGCCCAATTGATTGAGCACCTCAATAGCCTTAGCGATTTGTCCGGCAGCTTCATCCCCTTGTACTGGAACAGGTGCAATCAGAACATTCGCAGAAGGCCACCGTCGATGAATGATGGTCAGCAGATCATGGATTGCAGCACCGGAAGGTGAGGTCACCAGACCAATACGTTGGGGGTACAGAGGGAGGGCCTGTTTTCCCGAAGCCTCAAATAATCCTTCGGCTTCCAACTTTGCCTTCAGTTGAATAAAGGCTAATTGCAGTGCACCAGTGCCCTTGGGCTCAACCACTTCCAAGAGTAACTGATAGTCTCCTCGTGGTTCATACACCGAAAGGCGACCGAACACGAAGACATCCAAGCCTTCCTGAAGGGAAAATTTCAAGCGCTCGACCTGATTGCGAAAGAGTACAGCTCTAATCTGACTCGATTGGTCTTTCAGGGTGAAATACCGGTGTCCCGAAGACGGGCAGCGAAGATTAGAAATTTCCCCTTCTACCCAAAGTGGAGGAAAATTTTGTTCGAACGTTGAACGTATCTGTCGGGTAAGAGAAGAGACGGTAAGCACTGCAGGGAAAAGCCCTGGCACGGAGTTACGTTACTCAAACACACGGAGGCGCGTGATATGAGTGGTTTTTCCAGTTGAATAATTAAGATTTAACACCGCCGCGCTCAACACCGAAAATCCTGATGCCACTTCGAATCGTTTCGGAAGTTGGGTCAGAAATTTCTGAATGACCAAGCTTGGTTTCATCCCAATGACGGATTGAACAGGGCCGGTCATCCCAACATCGGTTAAATACCCCGTTCCATGAGGTAAGATTTGTTCATCCGCAGTTTGGACATGCGTATGCGTTCCAAGGACCGCAGACACCTTACCGTCTAGAAAATATCCCATCGCCATTTTTTCTGAGGTGGTTTCGGCATGCATATCCACAAGAATACACTGCGTCTGCGTTGTTAATTGAGCCAATTCGCGTTCCGCAACTCGAAAAGGGCAGTCCACCATGGGCATAAACACCCGCCCCATAAGTTGCAAAATTCCTAGGCGCTCCCCCTGGATAGATTCGACAACACACGTCCCTTTTCCTGGAACTCCATCGGGATAATTCGCGGGACGGATCACCCGCTGCTCTTTTTGCAAATACTCTAAAGCTTCACGTTTATCCCAGGCATGATTGCCTAATGTAATGACTGAAAGACCCAAGTCAAACAAATCTTCGGCCACTTCCTGTGTGATGCCAAACCCACCTGCCGCATTCTCTCCATTGCCAACAACCAGATCAATTTGATACTCCTGAATAACCTTTGACAGATGCTTTAAGATCACCCGACGGCCGGGCTCTCCCATGATGTCTCCGATAAACAGTACGTTCATGATCTCCTTTACTCGCTAGGCTATTTAGCAAATTCGATAAAGCGATTTTCTCGAATGACGGTCACCTTAATCTGTCCAGGGTACGTCAGTTCTTGCTCAATCTTTTTGGCCAAATCTCGAGACAGAGCAAAACTTTCACTGTCGTTTAATTCCCCCTGACGAATAATAACCCGAATTTCACGCCCAGCCTGAATTGCATAGGCTTTATCAACTCCTGTAAACCCAGTAGCTAACGATTCCAACTTTTCCAATCGCTTGACATAGGCTTCGAGGGTTTCACGTCTAGCACCAGGGCGGGCAGCCGAGAGAGCTTCTGCAGCGGCCACTAAAACCGATTCTGGACAGAGCGGCTCAACTTGTTCATGATGGGCCGCAATGGCATTCACAATGAATTCCGACTCTCCATACTTCTTCGCCAATTCCGCCCCGAGCATCGCGTGCGTACCTTCCTCTTCATGGCTAACCACTTTTCCGATATCATGCAATAGAGCGCCTCGTTTAGCCAATTTCACATCTAACCCAAGCTCCGCAGCCATAATCCCACAAATGTATGAGGCTTCCCTGGCATGATACAAATTATTTTGACCATAACTGGTCCGATATTTCAGGCGACCCAATAATTTGATAATTTCAGGGTGAAAATCTGAAAGACCGACTTCAAAGATAACTTTTTCAGCATCGTCTCTCATTAACTTGTCTAAGTCACCTTTGACTTTTTCTACGACTTCCTCAATCCTAGTCGGGTGAATACGCCCGTCCTGCATGAGGCGTTCAAGCGCAATTTTCGCGACCTCCCTCCGCAGGGGATCAAATCCTGACACAATCACCGCCTCCGGGGTTTCGTCAATAATAAGATCAACGCCAGTTGCGGCCTCCAAAGCCCGAATATTTCTTCCCTCGCGACCAATAATCCTTCCCTTCATACTATCATTCGCGAGCGGAACCACTGAAATCGTGGCCTCGTTGACGTAATCTCTTGTGATACGCTGTATCGACCGGGTCACAATTTCTCTAGCTTCTCGTTCAGCAGTTTCTTTAGCCTCATCCAAAATTCTTTTTGTTAACAAGGCCGCGTCCATTCGCGCTTCACTTTCAATTTCACCCAATAACTGGCGTTTGGCCTCTTCGGCCGTAATTCCTGCCACCTGCTCAAGGGCAAGCCGGTGCTCTTTAATGGCTTGATCGCACGCAGCGGCTTTATTGACCAGAGCTTCTTCCTTCTCCTTGAGGGAACGCTCTTTTCGTCGCATCTCCTCATCGCGTTTTTCAAATTGGTTGATCTTACGCTCAAGGGCCTCTTCTCGCTGGATGATTTTTCGATCCGCGACTTGGATCTCATTCCTCTTTTCCTTTTCTTTTGTTTCAAGTTCAGATTTGGCCTGAAACAGCAAATCCTTGACTTCGATTTTTGCTTCTTTGAGCAGATTTTCAGCCTCTCGTTGAGCATTTTGGGTGAGCTGTAGAGCCTGCTCTTCAGCTGCTGACCGACGCTTCAAGTCCCTCTGTTGTTGATACACCTTCGATAACACAAATCCAAGAAAAAGCCCGATTACCACCGCAAGTATGGGAATTACCGTGTCCATTGGTTAGCTCCTATTCATTTCCTCATGTCACAATCACGAGAAAGATTTCTTCTCCCTCTGTTAGGCGGAAACAAGCCCGCAAAACCACAGGGGAAAACCAGAAAAGGAAGGAAAACGAAAACTGGAGAAAAGCCTATCTGATAGGACAGAAGGCCCAGATTTGCGAGGAACCAGGAGGAGGAGGGATAGGGCGGCTTTCTAAGCCAAAAGGGCAATTAGTAACACGCAAATGACTCACCCAATGAATCCAGTCTTCACAGTTGCACCTTGAACCAGAAGGACCTGGATACAACACAGGCCAAAAATTTAAAATTTTTAGACTAAAAGGCGAGCCAATTGGATAGTAATGAGCAATTTGCCCCTTAAAGAACGATTTGCAAGAATTCAACCTGCCCTTAAATAAATTTTCCCTACCTCGTACAATCCCATCATACAAAAAGCCCACAATGACTATGAAAATACTTGTCATAGTGGGCCTCCAGTTCAATTCCCTCCACAAGAGGGATATTCCTTTCTTTCTTTGAAATTCAATAACTTATGAATGGTAAAATATCAGAAGACGATATAAAATTTCAATAATGTGTCAGGTAAATGATGGGAATAGACCGACTACATTCCGTCAACGAATGGAACAAATCACTTCAACCAATTGATTTTAAAGGTAATACCTATTAACGCTGGACGAGAGGATATGAATGCGAGAATGGTTAATTGGGGTTGGGGGCGAGGTGTTTTTCTATCGTTTCCAGGAGAACTTGAGTCCGTCGCTCAATTTCAGCTTCTCCAAACTGCCGGTGCCTTTCCTGTCGAAAGAGCTGATCCGTAATGTTAATGGCCGCCAAAATAGCCAGCTTTGTGGGAGTGCTTGTTCGTGTTTTTTGGGCGAGGGTACGCATTTGCGAATCAACATACCCGGCCAACTCATGAAAATACGCCTCATCTCCCTCTCCTTGAAGAGAGATTCGATGACCAAAGATTTCGACTTCAATGGTCCTCGTCATTACTTAAGTCCTATAGGTTAATCGTTTGAACGGTCTAAAAATTCAAGCTCGCCTAGCACTTTTTCAATTCTGGAACGAATCGTGGTACGCTCCTCTTCCCATCCTTCAGACATTTCTTCGTGTTTGGCCAGCCGTTCCCGAGTCGATTCCAACTCCTTTTCAAGATGGGATTTATCCTGCCGAAGCTCAATAACCAGATCAAGTAATTTCTTAACTCGAACCTCCAACGTTTCTAATTTCTCTACGCTCACGTGCACGCCTCCTTATTCGCAAGGTCAAACGAGGCGGACTATAATTCGTTCAACAAAACCTGTCAAGAGAAACACCTCGGCAGCCATCCCCAAACAATGTCCGATAAATTCGATAACTTCCAAGTACGCGTTTGACGTATCCACGGGTTTCTCGATATCCAATCAGCTCGATAAATTCATCCGGATCTCGATGACCATTTTGCCGGATCCACCGTTTGACCGCCTGGGGTCCTGCATTATACGCAGCTACTGCATAAATAATATTGCCCTGAAATTCATTCAATAATTGGCCAAGGTAAAATGTCCCCAATTGAATATTGCGGTTGGGTGAATCCAGGCCATTTTGATCAGAATCGGAATCCTGTAATCCCAATTGACGACCAACTTTTTTGGCTGTCTCTGGCATGAGCTGCATCAGGCCAATCGCGCCAACCGGAGAAACTACACGTGCACTATATAGGCTTTCTTCTCGTATAAGCCCTGCGACTAAAAACGGATCCACATCCTTTGGGGCAAACGATTGAATGACCCTTTGGTAGCCCATGGGGAAAGCCCCCAACCAGGCGGCAGACGAGGAATGAAGCTGGCCTTTCCGCAACGAACCGCCAAAATGACGAACAGATAATCGAATCCCGATATCGTACGCCCCAACTTCGCTTGCTAACGAAACCAATTGAGGAAAGGCTTTGGGGTCTGCTCCGAAGCGGGCAAAAACAAACTCAAGCTCTTGGACTGCCTCCTTATGCAGGCGAAGGGTTCGTAACTCTAGGGTTTTTTGATAATGGATGTCCTGCTGAAGATGAGCTGGTATCTCCACATTTATCGTGTCCGTTGATGTCAACACCGCCCATTGTTTCGTCGAAAATTCTGCGGGACCGAGCCGAATTCCCGCCAATTGCCCGTAGTAGGTAAAGGGGTAGTCATGGCTTAAATTTTTGAGACGTTCTCGCGCAGGCTCCATCTGCCCAAGATGTTCCTGGGCACGTGCCAGCCAATAGACAGCCTGTGAAACCGCATGCAGAGAAGAATCAGTTTGAGGAGTTCCAACTGCCTGGATAATCTCCCGAAACATCTCAATGGCTTCAAGAAATTGTTTCTGTTGATAGTGAATCCACCCCACTCGCCAAAGCGCATCCAACCGTTGCATCAACGTGTGAGCCACAGCGGCTGCCCGCTTAAAGGTCTTCCCAGCCTCTAACCAACGCGCATGATCTTCCAACCAAATTCCGTAAAAGGTGAGGAGCAACGATTGCTGATCACCGGTGATTTTTTCAATCGACAGAGCTCCGACAAGATCCTCCAATTCTGGCCCTTTTCCCTGACGCAAATATATTCTTCCCAACCATACCCATGCATCATCTCTTCTAGAGGAGGAGGAACGCGATAGTGAGGCCAGTATGGCTTCGGCCTGGTCATACCGTTTCAAACGAACCAAGGCCATGGCCAATGTGTATTGGACCTGAAAATGCTGAGGAGTGGGAGGAGATAGAGACGTAATGTGTTCAAATTCCTGAACGGCTTCTTCCAAATCACCCCCATTATATAATGCCATGCTCCGCTTGAATCGCTCTTCTCGTGAGGGTAAAAACAAAGAACCCACTTCCCGGCCTAGCCACGACTCAGCCTGCACTCGCTCCGAGGCTAAAGGGAATTTCCACCATAATTCACGGAAAATCTCAATCGCCTTCTCCCGTTCTCCCATCTGAGCAGAACATAGACCCATTTGAAAGAAGGCATTTGCAGATTGGGGGTGGTCGGATTGTATACTGAGAGCCTGCGACCACATCGAGAGAGCGGCTTCGCAATCCCCTAATTTTGCCAAAACATCTCCCCCTGCATAGAGTGCGTCAGCTCGAAGCAAAGAATCGGGAAAATGCTCACCAAACTGTTGAAATGCCTCTGCTGCTTCCTTCCCTAAACCAGCTTGAGCATATGCCTGCCCCATCCAAAATGTGAGATAATCCCTCAGAACAGGGAAATCACGAAGAGAGGCTTGCAATAGAGGAATGGCCTCAAGAGGGGAGGTTTCCTTGAGCCAATATCCATAACGAATCCCGGCATTTTTGGCCAAAGCGGAATTACCATTGGCTGTGACAAACTCTTTAAAAAACTTGGCATGATCCAAGCGGGCTCCAGAATCAGTCCCGGAAGATTCTAGTTGTCTAAGAAATTGCGCAACACATCCTTCCGGGTTTTGACACGGGGCAGAAGGAGGGTCCAAAGAGACGACGGTCTGAGGAAGGAAAAGGATGCATCCTCCCACAATCACTCCGCCAATTAACTGTCTCAAAAGGATCCTCATGACTTTCCTCAATATCATTTCTACCAGCTTACTCAGCATTCATCATGCACACAATCACCAGAATGCCAGAAAA